>CAJWPV010000076.1 GCA_913045395.1 uncultured Verrucomicrobiota bacterium
ACCTCGTAAATACTCATCGGCAACTCAAGCGCATTTTGTCCCTTGCGCTGCTCGAGCCAAGCCTGATCGCTCCACACAAAGCCGCTCGCGTCCCAGACGATGGCTGCGTTCTTCGGTGCCTTCTCAAAGAATCGCCCCATCGGGTCGGTCTTGAGCAGCAGTTGATCCTGCGCGTTGATCAACTCGAACTTATAGTGCGCTCCCTTCCCTACCTGCGGCACAAACCGTTCCCACACACCGGAATCGCCCAAGCGCCGCATCACGTGCCGGTTGCCATCCCAGTCGTTGAAGTCGCCAACCACGCTCACACGCCTGGCGTTCGGCGCCCAGACGGCAAACGCCGTGCCTTGAACGCCGTCGATCTCGCGAAGCTGCGCACCCAACTTGTCGTAAAGCCGCAACTCATTCCCCTCGCCGATCAGGTGCAGTTCGGTATCGGAAAGTGTCGGGGCAGGCTGTTCGTCACTGGTGCGCACGGCGGCCATGCTGTTAAAATCGCCCCACCGGTGGCAAGGATGGAAATGAACTTTCGCATTTACCCCGCTTTACCAAGCGGCAAGACTCCCTTGGCCAAGCGATGAGCATCACGACCAAGACGGGCGACGACGGCAAGACCAGCCTGCTGTTTTCACGGCGAACCGACAAGGACAACCTCCGGATCGCCTCCTGCGGTGATGTCGATGAACTCAGTGCCGCGATCGGCTTGGCTAAAGCGCACCTTCAAAAAACCGACTTCGCGAAAAAACTGACCACGATCCAGCAGACGCTGATCGCCCTGATGGGTGAATTGGCCACCTTGCCGGAGGACGCAAGCCAATATACCAAGGGGCAATTCCACAAACTGACCGACGCCGACACGGCCAAGCTGGACGAGTGGATTAGCGAACTGGAGGGTACCGGCCTGGCCTTCAAAGGCTGGGCGCTGCCTGGCGGGTCGGTGTCGTCGGCGTATTTTGATTTCGCCCGGACGGTCTGCCGCCGCGCCGAGCGAAGCGTGGTAACGGTGACGAAAACCGAATCGACGCCCAACTCTCAGTCAGTCGTATACCTCAATCGCCTGTCCGACCTGCTCTGGCTGATAGCCCGGGCGGTTGACGAACCGCCCGGTGAACAACTGGCCTAGTCGGATTTTTTCTTCTCGGCGAGGGACGGGATTGCCTTCTGCAAACCGGACAATGCTGCCGCGATGTCGTCCGGCAACGGCTTGATGCGGACGTTCCTGAAATTCACCTGGCTGGCTTGATCACTTTGCTGAAACGCAATGTGCCCTTCGGTGTAGGTGCTTTCCTTGTCAGGATAATCGACGAGCAACTTGCCGTTCAATTGGATCATAATCCGGTTGCCGATGACTGCGACGGTTTGCCGTGACCATTCCTCGTCCGCAACCGTTGTCACCGTGACTTTTTCAAAATTGTACAGGCTGCCGGTTTTTTGTACGTCGTCGCCGGTGTTGCACAACTGCACTTCGTACCCTTTCGGCGCACCAGTCTCGAGTGCTGCACGCAGGATGATGCCACTATCGCCCTTGGCATTAAGCTTGGCATCGGCCTGTAGGATGAAATTACGATAGGTGCCCGGGCTGAACAGGTAACTGCGCGGGCCGCGACCGCTCAACTCCCCGCTACCACCCACGCTCCAGACGCCGGGATCGAACGTCATCCAGCCGCTCAAGTCCCTGCCGTTGAACAAGCCAAACCAGCCATCGGCGTCCGGCACCCGCGGCACCGGCTTGCCGGAAACCGTCTGCGCACGCCCCGGGCCGACGGCAGTTGCCAGCAGGAGAACCAGAACCAAACTGAGTCGTAAGGACGCCATTTCGTTGCACCGCTCGGCCAGTGACTATAAAAGGAACGGCCTTTGCATGACAACTGTCATCGTGCCATTTGCTGTTTTTGATTGAACGGAACTTGAAAGTCATCCGCACAACCCGCGCCATATGCCGCGAAGCCACGACCGCGCGCGACTCGGGGCGCATGATCGTACTGGTGCCAACGATGGGCTGCCTGCACGAGGGGCACCTGAGCCTGATTCGGCGCGCCCGCAAGCTCGCCGGGGCCCAGGGCAAGGTGATCGTCACTATTTTCGTCAACAAAACCCAGTTCGGACCAGGCGAAGATTTTGGGAATTACCCTCGCACCCTCAAGCGGGACATGGCGCTTTGCCGCGAACTCGGCTCGGACGTCGTGTTCGCGCCTAGCGACAAGGCAATCTATACTGCCGGTCACAGCACGTTCGTCGTCGAGTCGCGCCTAGCCAAACGAATGGAGGGCGCGTCACGGCTCACACACTTCCGCGGCGTGACGACGGTCATGGCCAAGCTGTTCAACCTCGTGCAACCGGACGCCGCCGTGTTCGGCGCAAAAGACTGGCAACAAGCCGCCGTCATCCGGCAAATGACCGGTGACTTAAACTTCCCGGTTCGGATCGTGCTCGCGCCGACCGTCCGTGAGTCGGATGGCCTGGCGATGAGTTCACGAAACAACCATCTCTGCGCCGCCGAGCGCGAACAGGCGACAGTGCTTCACGCGGCCATTCGCGCTGCACGGGCCGCCGTGAAAAATGCCCCCGCCCCCCTGCCCGCTGGCATGCTTCGCCGCAAACTGACCCGGCTCATCGACAAGCAGCGCTTGGCCAAGCTGGACTACATCGAGTTTTTCGATCCCACGACCCTTGAACCGGCCAAGCGCGTTAGCCGAGGAACGCACATGGCACTAGCGGTGTTTCTCGGCAAGACACGGCTCATTGACAACGGCCGGCTTTGACCGAACACTTTCCCGCAGTGGATGGCAGATTCCCCGAGGCAGTTTGATTTTTTAGTGCTGGGCAGCGGCATCGCCGGACTGACGTTTGCGCTCAAGGTCGCCCACGCCGGAACTGTTGCGATCATCACGAAGAAAAGCCGGGCCGAGTCTAACACGAACTACGCACAGGGCGGCATCGCTGCCGTCACAAGCGAGGAAGACTCGTTCGAGAGCCACGTACGCGACACCCTCACCGCCGGAGGCGGGCTGTGCAATGAGGAGGTCGTGCGCGGCATTGTCGAGGAAGGCCCGGCCCGCATCGAGGAACTGATCCAGCTCGGCATGAAGTTCTCCGAACGCGAGAACCACGGTCACCGCGAGCTCGATCTTGGCCAGGAGGGCGGCCACTCGAAACGCCGCATCCTGCACGCCAAGGACGTCACCGGCCGCGAGATTGAGCGGGCACTGCTGGTCGCCATCGGCGCGCATAAAAACATCACCGTGCTGGAGAACCACCTCGCAATCGACCTGATCACCTCGGCCAAGCTTGGCCAGGCACAGCCCAACCGCTGCGCCGGGGTTTATGTGCTGAACAACCTAACCGGACAGGTCGATACCTTCTCTGCGCCGAGGATCACGCTGGCCACCGGTGGTTGCGGCAAGGTTTACCTCTACACGTCGAACCCTGACATCGCCACCGGCGACGGTGTCGCGATGGCGTTCCGCGCCGGGGCAACCATCGCCAACATGGAGTTCATCCAGTTTCACCCGACCTGCCTCTATCACCCTGACGCCAAGTCGTTCCTTATCAGCGAGGCAGTACGGGGCGAGGGTGGCGAGTTGACGAACCTGCGCGGACAACGGTTCATGGAGGGCGTCCACCCGCTCAAGTCACTCGCCCCGCGCGATGTCGTGGCCAGGGCGATCGACCGCGAAATGAAACGCAGCGGCGATGATCACACGCTGCTCGACATCACTCACAAGCCGGCGAGGTTCCTGATGGATCGTTTCCCGAACATTTACCAGACCTGCCTCCGCTACGGCGTCGACATCGCCAAGGAGCCTATCCCGGTCGTGCCGGCGGCGCATTACCAGTGCGGCGGCGTGCGGGTCGCTCGTTACGGTGAAACGAATCTCGCCGGCCTGTACGCCATCGGCGAGGTCGCCTGTACCGGCCTACACGGTGCAAACCGGCTCGCCAGTAACTCGCTGCTCGAGGCGCTCGTTTACGCACACCGCGCCGCCAAGCACGTGCTCTCCCACCCCCTGGAGCCGGCCACATCCGGATTGCCTAAGTGGCAGGCCGGCAGCGCTACCGACCCGGACGAGATGGTCGTCGTCTCGCACAACTGGGAGGAGCTTCGACGGCTGATGTGGGACTACGTCGGCGTGGTCCGCACCGAGAAGCGCCTGAAACGCGCGCTGACCCGCGTCCGGAATTTGCAGGAGGAAATCCAGGCATACTACTGGGACTTCACCGTGACGAGCGACTTGCTCGAGTTGCGAAATCTCGCCACGGTGGCCGAGCTAATAGTGCGCTCGGCGCTCGATCGCCGCGAAAGCCGGGGCCTGCATTACACGCTCGACCACCCCAAACCGGTGGATGCCCTCGCCCGGCGGGACACCCTCCTGCGCTGTGAATAGCACCTGGCCAGACACTTGGCCGAGCAGCAAAAAAAAAGACCGGGATTAGCACCCGGCCTTTTTCACCTGCAAAGGTAACATTAATCAGAAGCTGGCACGCAGGCCGGCACCGAATGTCCGCGGCCAACCGGGGATGTGTAGGATCATGCCAGCCGGACGCGGGGCGGCCGGGTTTGTGAAATCGGTGTAACGCAGGTCGAGCGCGTTGTTGGAGTAGCCTTCGTCGGCCAGGTTTCGGGCATAGACGAAGAGTTCCCAGTTGTCGCGCTTGTAACTGATGCGGCCATTGACGAGTGCATAGGCGTCCTGCTCGGCGGTGTTGGCCTCGTCAAGCCAGTAGTCGCCGACACCCTGCACCTCCCACAGCATGGAGAGATTCCACGGCAGGTTGATGTGTGCCGCGAGGTTGGCGGTGTACTCCGGTACGAAGTTGATATCATTGCCACCGAACTCGTAACCGGCCGCCATCGGACCAAGCACACCGCGCAGAACGTTGTCGGTGTAGCTATCGAACTCGGCATTAATTAGCCCAACCGCTACACTGAGCGTGAGGATCTCACTAACCTGCGCCTCGGCTTCAATCTCGAGGCCGTAGCTGGTGGCTTCCTCGGCGTTGACCATGTAGGCCTCCGTCGGGTTGACCGGGTTCAGGCGATAAACCTGGTATTCCTCGAAGTCGCTGTAAAACGCGGCAACACGAGTGTGCACACGGCCATCGTTCCACGAGGAGGACCAGCCGAGTTCATAATTCCACGACTCGGCTGAGTCATACTGCGCACTCTCCGATGTGCCACCGTAAAAGTTGAAGCCGCCGGACTGGAAACCCTTGGCAATACTGGCATACAGGGTATCGCTGTCGCTCAGGCTGTACGACGCACCGAGCTTCGGCAATATATCATCCCAATCGTTGCTGCGGTTGACCGTGGAGGAGCTATTACTGCGGTTGATGGAACGGTCGCTGTTTTGGTAGCGCAACCCACCGGTCAACGTCAGACCACTCCCGAGCGAGTAACTGCTTTGCCAATACAAGGCGGTGTCCTCGTCGGACAACGTTGATGTGGTGTAGTCCGGAACCGGCCCGGGAAGGAAGCCGTACTGAGGGTGAAACAGGCCCGCCGGATAGAGTGAACCGGAAACATTGTCCATCTCGCGGTCAGCATAATAGGCGCCCAGCGTCCATTGGTATGATTCAGTGGCGTCGCCGGAGCCAAGCCGAATCTCCTGGGATACCTGCTCCACATCCGGCTGGCTGACCCCGATGACCGGGATGAAACCAATCTCGGCAATTGGCTGTGGCATGGCGGTGAAATCAAAGTCCTGCTGCAGATCCTGCTCCCAGTTGCGGAATGCCGTCACTGAACTAAAACTCAAATTTTCCCCGCTGAAATCGGCGCTCAACGCGTACGTGTTCACTTCGGTATCAACATAGCCCGGCACATCCCGATTTACCTTATGCGGGCCGGCATCAGTGAGCGGGCTGTAAGTCGGCGTGAAACCATCGTCGTGGCTTTCGCTCGATACGGTCAAACGAATCGTCCACGGCTCGCTCGGCGTAAGGACGAGTTGCAACCGGCCTGCGAGAGTTTTGCGGCCATCGATCTCCTGGCCTGTGGGCAGGTTCGTCACAAATCCGTCCCGGTCGTTGTAGAGACCGCTGAGGCTCAAGCCGATCTGCTCGTTGAGCGGTCCGCTGGCGTTCAAGCGATACTCTTGCGTGCTGTGCTCACCGTAGCCCAAGCCAGCTGACCCGCCCCACTCTGCGCCCGGCTGACGGGTGCGAACGCTGATGATGCCGCCCGGCGCAGCGCTGGCACCGAACTGCGTCCCCTGCGGACCACGCAGAAACTCAATGTGATCAATGTCGTAGAGAGACAAGCCGCGGGTCATCACATCCGCATACGGCACACCATCGACATACATCCCGACAGCCGATTGACCGATACCGAAACTGTTCTCACGCAAACCGCGCACGCTGAACTTCGGCATGCGCGTGTTGTTCGCATCGAAAACGGTGAAGTTGGGAAGCACCGTCTGGATGTCGCGCACCTCCTGGATGCCACCCAGCGTGATCGTGTCGCCGCTGAGCAGCGTCACAGAGCGCGAATCGGTCTGCGGGGCTTCAGAAATAATCATAACCGGCGGCAACTCGCCGGCATCCTCGTCAGATTGTGCCAAACCCGTTTGGCCAAGCACACAGAGCCCGGCCATCATCGAGGCAATGACAACGTTTTTCCCAATCATCTGTTTTATTTTTTTCGGTATAATTATTTTCATGCTAACTTAGAACGGATAATGACAACAAATCCTGACATCAGCTTCTGACAAAAAAACGCATCCAGTTCGGATATATGGTTATTATCAATTTTCTGTCTGGTAATTCAACTATTCGCTATCAGCGAATACGGAGAAAAATGGGTTGTTGGTAAGTTTTGGTATCCGGCACAGATATGTG
>CAJWPV010000077.1 GCA_913045395.1 uncultured Verrucomicrobiota bacterium
GGAAAATCAGTCCACGTGCAGGTTGGCTCGGCCTCTATGATCGATTCCCAGGCCAGCCTGCGGTAGCCTACCTTCATGTCGCATGAAGAACGACTGGTAAACATCGAGTTCGGCCTCACTCATCTGGAGCAGCTTGTGGAGAGCCTGAACCAAACCATCATCGGGCAGGATAAGATCATTCAACAGCTTCAAACCCAGATGAACCGCCTCACCTCAGACTTGGAAGCGAAGGAGATGGACTCCATCAAGGGCACAGTCACCAAGCCGCCACACTATCAGTGAGCGCAAACCAACGACCGTATATCCTGCAGGCTTGCCGTTCCTGTGGTGCCCAGCTGGTGAACGACTACCGAGGCGGCCGCCATCGCTAGTCTCATCGCCTCGCTAGTTTCCGCGCCAGCCGCGATGGCCGTGGCCAAGTTTGCCATGACAGCATCCCCGGCACCCACAACGTCAATCTCCCCTCGTGCCGGTAGACATGGCACGTGTTCCGGCTGCTCCCCTGGCTTGGCCCCGGCGATACCATCTTCGCTGAGGCTCACGAACACCGCCTGGCCTCGCTCGGTGGCCAATCTCCCCACGGCCGAGCATAACTCAGGTACCGGTGTCTCAGCCTTTTGGCCGGTCAGTACGGCAAACTCCTCCCGATTCATCTTCAACCCGACAGCAGGGAAATGCCCCGGCCCACGCCGGCTGTCGGCCAGCATGAGCAAATCAGGACTTTCACGGCGAATCTGGCTAAGCGCATCGATCACCCCACCGGTAAACACACCGGTATCCGCCTCATCAACCTGCTCGAGCAGCACCATCGCATCCACCCGCTTGGCCAAGGCGTTGAGAGACTCGATCATTTGCTGCTGCACTACTGCAGGCGTGGGCGACCAGTTCTTAAAATCGAGCCGATTCAGTTCCCTCGGCGGTCGCCCCGGCTCGATCACCAGTGGCTTGGTGTAAGAAAAAGTCCTGCGATCGGGCGTCTGAAAAAAATGCCCCACGTCAACGCAGTCCGCTTGGTCGAGTGCGCGCATCAACTCGTACCCTTCACCATCCTCGCCGGCAAAACCTACCGGATAAACCGTTCCCACGCCAAGCGCCAACAGATTATTCAGGATGGTTCCACAGCCGCCGGGCTGGGAACGCACCCGAGCCACGTTGAACACCTCGAGCGAGGTTTCGATGGAAGTTTCAGCTAGCGCAGGATCGATCTCAAGATACCGATCGAGACAAAAATCCCCGACCAGCGCCACCCGTAGACCTGGGAAACAGCCGGCAATTTCATCAAGGCGCTTCTCCTTCACGCTGGGGTTAAGTTGCTCAATGCTTGAACCAGATGCTGAACGAAAGCCAGATTGTCACACTGCAGGTAATGCATCGAGCCACCCATCCGGGCGTAGGTTTTGCAGAAACGCAGATAGTAGGACGGACTGGTAATGGGCGGCTCTCCCTGCGCCCAGTCCCATCCCCCACCGTCCTGGAGATCGACCACATGCATCGAGTGATCACTGACTATCTCCCGCCCCTCCTGCAGGCGTATGTGATTCACGCAGCTCAACGCCTTCTCGAATACCTGCGGCCCCATGATGGCCGAACCGACCGACAACACCACGCCATCGTCAAGTTGATCGAGTGTCGCGGCGAACTTTTGAAAATCGACCTGCGCCCCCCTGCCAAGCGCGGCGCCGTTGAACATCGGATGATTCGAAATAATATCGTACCCAATACCGGGATGCACCGTCAACGGAACCCCGTGAGAGTCGGCGGAAGCCAGCACCGAGGCCTGTTTCCAACGGTGCTTAAGTTCGCACCGTCCCTCCGGCACAGAGCCGTTGCGCATCGCATGAAGCAACTCCGCTCGGGCGGCAGCCAACTCGTGCGCTGGGTCCGCCACTATGAGCGAGACCAACTCATCCGCCTCTGGCAAGTCAATGCCATCCCCTGCTATAAAACGGCCAAGCGCCTCGCCGTAACCAAGCCCCTCGATCCCGCCGGCGAGCAGCGCCAAATGAATGTAGCGCCCCGTTTCCTCCCAAGTGCCAAAGGTGCCGGTCGCAACGTTCGAGCGGACACACTCGGTCGAGCGACCAAGCCAGGCATACTCCCAGTCGTGAATTGTCCCGGCACCGTTGGTGGCCAAGTGGGTTAACCAGCCGTTGGCGATCAAGTTGTCGAGAATCAGAGCAGCGCCATTTTTGATCAGGTGCGCCCCGTAGATCAGCATCACGGCCGCGCCCTTGGCCCGGGCGTCCCGGATGCGCTCGGCGCAATGATCGACCTGCGCCCTCAATTGCCCGCTGATGGCCACCGGCTCTGCCGCGACAGGCACCAACATCTCCTCCACCGCGCTAAGGCTCTTGCGCTTAACCAAGGGCAGCGGTTTGATTTTATGAAGATCAATTTTTTTGCCAGTCATTTTCCCTCAATCACGTCCAACAGAACGGCCGCGTCGCGGTAATCCGGGATGACGATGTCTGCGCCGACGCCAAGCAGTCGTTTGCGTTTCCACTCATCAAACCTCCCGGCTCCGTTGTTGGCTTCATCACTAGCCACGGCCACCGCAAGGCCACCCACATTTTTTCCATCTTCAATCTCCACGTAACCATCGCCAATCACCATCAACCGGTCTCCGTCAACCTGGTTTTCCCTCAAGATTCGCTCGATCACCTGCTTCTTTGAAAAACTCTTGTAGTCATCCTGTGCACCGTAAATATGTTCACCAAAGTACCCGTCCAGGCCGAGTAATTCCGCCTCATGCTTGACATTAGGCTCATCAGTGCCGCTCCCAAGGTAAAGACTCCAGCCTCGTGCCACAAGGCCGTCGAGTAGCGCGATCGACCCATATAACAGGAACTCCACCGGGTTGGCGGCGTCGCCGCTTAAACGGTTCACGCGGGATTGAATCCGCACCTCGAGTCGCCGCAGATACTCATGTTTGTACTCGAGCGGATGAAGCGGCACGCCTCCCCGCTCAGCGACACGTTCGGCAAACTTCATCATTTGAAAGATCGTCTGGCGGCCGTTTAGCGTCATGATGTCGTCCAGTAGCATGGCGCGCACGCCAGCAGGCTCATCGCCACTGGTGGGCGGGAGCATTTCCTCGAACATCGGCAGCATCACCTCCGGCCACCCCTCACGGATCAGTGACAAGGTGCCATCAAAATCAAACAACACGTGCCGAATCTTCGGGCACGGGAGAAAATGGTGAGCAAACTGCACCCTCCCGGAAAAGCGCTTGGTCAAGATATCGTGCGAGGCTAACGAAGAGGAATTGGTCATAAAACTGCGTTTGGGCAATCTAACGCCCCACCTCCCCACAGTGAAGAAGAAACCCCCCTTCGCCGCAGTCAAATACCCAAAACGCTTGCAGTCCGGCTTGGCAATGGGTTTATTGCTCTCCGCGCAATCAGCGCGCAAACACATGGCAACAGAAAAAAAAGAATTCAAGACCGAGGTCCAGCAACTGCTCGACCTGGTGATTCATTCACTCTACTCGAACAAGGATATCTTCCTGCGGGAGCTTATCAGCAACGGATCGGATGCGATCGACCGGCTGCGCTTCAAGGCCTTGTCCGACAAGGAACTGGTACAGGATGATCCGGAGTTTCGCATAAAGCTCCACGTGGACAACGAGGCCAAAACCCTCCGCATCGAGGACAACGGCATCGGCATGACACGCGATGAACTTGAGAGCAATATCGGCACCATTGCCCGTTCTGGTACACGGCAATTCATGGAGGAACTCAAGAAAGGCAAGGTCAAGAACAACCCAGAACTGATTGGCCAGTTCGGTGTCGGGTTCTACTCTGCCTTCATGGTTGCGGACAAGGTGACACTCAAAACCCGCCACGCCGGCAGCGACGAGTCGTGGACGTGGGAATCCAGCGGCGGTGGAACCTATGAAATCTCCGAGGGAGACCGTGACAAGCGCGGCACTGAGATCACACTGCACCTGAACGAGAGTAGCCGGGATTACATCGTGGAATTCAGGCTCCGGCAGATTATCAAGAAATATTCCGACTTCGTGGAGTACCCGGTAGTGATGGACATCATCCGAGACGAAACTCCGGTGGATGATGAGGGCAAACCGAAGGAGGGCGCCGAGAAACAAACCACGACCATAGAGGAAACGCTAAACTCTATGAAAGCGATCTGGATGCGCCCGAAAAGCGATGTCAAAAAGGAAGAGTACAATGAATTTTACAAGCACGTCTCCCACGACTACACCGACCCGCTCAAGACAATCCACTACTCCGCCGAGGGAAAGATCGAGTTCAAGGCGTTGTTGTATCTACCCTCCAAGGCGCCGTTTGACATGTTCCAACAGGAAGGTACCAGGCACGGCATCCACCTGTACGTGAAACGGATTTTCATCATGGACAACTGCGAGGCTCTACTTCCCCGTTACCTGCGCTTCGCCAAGGGCGTCGTCGAGTCCAACGACCTGCCACTGAACGTCTCCCGCGAAATCCTGCAGGAGGATGCAGTTATCAAAAAGATCGAGAAAAGTGTCACAACCAAGATTCTCTCCGAGTTGAAGTCCATGATGAAAAAGTCGGGTGAGGATTACATCACCTTCTACAGGGAATTTGGCAAGGTACTCAAGGAAGGCGTCGAGGTCGACCAGTTAAACAAGGAAAAAATCAAGGATCTGCTCCTGTTCGAAAGCAGCAAGACAGAGTCGGGTAAGTACGTATCGTTAAAGGAATACACCGATCGCATGGCCATCGATCAAAAGGAGATTTACTACCTCACCGGCAACTCACGCAGCGCAGTCGAGAATTCCCCTCACCTCGAGGTCTTCAAGAAAAAAGAGATCGAGGTGCTGTTCATGATCGAGCCGGTGGATGAGTTTATCCTGGCCAGTTTTGGCGAGTACGACAAAAAGAAACTCAAGTCGATCGCTCAGGGCGATATCAACCTCGGCACCGAGGAGGAAAAGAAACTCGCCGACGAAAAGAAAAAGGAAGCTTCCGGCAAATACAAGAAACTCATCAAGAAGGTTCAGGACAGCCTCAAGGACGACGTGAAGGAGGTTCGACTCTCCGACCGGTTGACCGACAGCGCGAGTTGCCTGGTCACTGACGATGGCGACATGAACCCCCAGATGGAGCGCATCTTCGCCGCCATGAACCAACCCGTGCCGGAGACCAAGCGTATCCTTGAGTTGAACCCCAAGCACCCGGTGATCGAGACGATGAACAAACTGTTCACCGACGACAAACAGAACTCCAAGATTAACGACTACGCTGCGCTGCTGTATGATCAAGCGCTACTGACCGAGGGCATCTCCATCAAGGACCCCGCAAGGTTCACCCGTCTAATCAGTGACCTTATGGTACAAGCTAAATAGTCTGTACTTGGCCAAGTGCCCGGCTAGTTACGGGCGAGGGAAGGAACGCATCCGACTGTAGCGTCGATAGCTTTCCCAAACATCGCCCTGGCCAAGCGCGCGCGGATCGCCCGTTTTTTTTAGGTAGGCATCCATTTGGTCGCGGTAGGTTTGTGTGGTTTCGTAGTGGGCCGGATCGAGTGCCAAATTGCTGAGACATGCCGGGTCGTTTGTGATGTCGTATAACTCCTCGCCTGGGCGTTTGTCCACCGACCAGTGAAAATACCTCGCAATACTGGGCAGGCGTTGGTTCTTGATTAAAAACGTCAGTGACGGGCAGGCGTCGATGTCGTGATACCCTCCGTGCATTGGGCCCAGCTTGCCGGGGGCATCAAACTTTTGCGGATCACCCGCCGGCCAACGATCCGGCTTGAAGTTTCGAATGTAAATGTACTGGTCGGAACGCAGGCAGCGCTGCGGATAAGTCATGTTGTTGTGCCGAGAGGAAGAATGGCGCTCGCGGCCGCTGAAAACACCGGTTCGTTGCGGTTCCACTCTGCCAGATTTTCCCGACTCAAGCAGAGAAACCAGACTCTGGCCGACCGGCGCCAGCGCCGTTTGCCCAAGTGCTGGATGCTCCACCCCACCGGCCTCGAGGATCGTCGCCGTCAGGTCTACGAATCCCACCGGATCGACCACGTTACGCCCACCCTTGACTCGGTTAGGCCACATGATGGCCAGCGGCACGTGTACGCCGAACTCGTAGCAGTTGGCCTTGGCACGCGGAAAAGCCATCCCGTTGTCCGACGTCACAATGACCAAGGTGTTATCGAGTTCGCCAAGCTCCTCGAGCTGCTTCAGTGCCTTGGCCAAGTGCGAATCGAACCACTCAATCTCGACGTAGTAGTCGAGAATATCGCTTCGAATTTCCGGTGTGTCCGGCAAGAATCCAGGTACTTCCACATCCCCAAGTTTCTTGCCTTGCTTAAGGCCGACGCCCTTCTCGAAAACTCGGTGCGGTTCGTGCCCACCTAGCCAAAAACAAAACGGCTTGTCGTCGGGTCGCTGCTCTAAAAAATCATTGAAATTTGCCGCGTAGTCGGTGGAGGAAATACCCTTGATGCGAGATTTCTTTTTCTTCGAAGAGAAACCCGGTCCGACTGGGTTTCGCTTAAAGCCGCCATCAGCATAATTGCCCGGGCCCCACCCTTTGCCGGTGTAACCGACCCAGTAGCCGGCCTTCTCGAGCAGATCAGGAAAGGTCGAATACTTCGAGTCGAACTTGCTGGCATGCGTGCCGGCATGCTCAATCATCCAGTGATAACGCCCGGTCAACAGTGATGCCCGGCTTGGACTGCACCCCGGCGACCCCGCGATACAGGTGTGGAACAACACCCCCCCCCTTGCCACTCGGTCGAAGGCCGGCGTGCGAATCCCCCTGCAACCGTA
>CAJWPV010000078.1 GCA_913045395.1 uncultured Verrucomicrobiota bacterium
AAACAAATCGCCAATCTTTTTAAAGAATGATTTTTTATGTGGCGACTGCTGATGCTTACTGTCATCATCTAACGTATCTTGGAACTGACGCAATAGATCTTTTTGCTCACGAGTCAGATTGACAGGGGTTTCGATGACCACACGGCAGATCAAGTCGCCTTTCTCCGCCGGTACGGCCAAACCGGGTTTTTCGCCGACGTCCCAGGTTTTGTTTTCGCCTGTGGCTGGATAGAAGCAGCAGACGCGGGCACTCTCGATGTCCACCCAGACCAAGTCCTGCGTCTCCGCTCGCCACACGGGGCCCTCACCAAGAACCGCCTTCGCGTCCAAAACACAATCCGCCGTCAACGTTTGCACGGACGTAGCTTGGCCAAGCGCCTGGCCAAGTGGCAAGTTTCGAGTGCGCTTGGCCAGGCAGCGGCTCAGCGATCGACCATCGAGACATCAAGCGTGCCGCTGATCGATTCCATGCCGGTGGAATTCTGGAACGGCGCCAGGTCGAACTCCGGAATCACCGCTAGTAAATGATCAAAAATATCGGCTTGGATCGCCTCGTACTCGGCCCAGACCGTCGTGTCGGTGAAGATGTAAATCTCGATCGGCAACCCGTTATCACCCGGCTCAAGCTGGCGAATGAGGAACGTACAATCCTGCCGTATCTGCGAATGGTTTTTCAGGTACGCCATGATATAGGCGCGGTAGGTGCCAATGTTGGTCAAGCGACGGCCGTTGACGAGTTCCGACAAATCCATGTTGACCGTTTGGTTATGCGCGTTGACCTCGTTGAGTCTGGATTGCAGATAACCTTTAAGCAGGTCGAATCGCTGGAACTTCTCGAGCAACCCCTCGTCGGCAAATCGGATCGAACGCATGTCGATATGGATGGGACGCTTGATTCGGCGCCCGCCGGAGTCCTTCATGCCGCGCCAGTTGCGGCACGATTCGGTGATCAATTTCGACGCCGGGATGCTCACCACGGTCTTGTCAAAATTCTGCACCTTCACCGTCGTGAGCGACACGTCGATCACGTCGCCGTCGATACCGTGCCCCTTCATCTCGATCCAGTCGCCCTTGCGCACAGTGTCATTGGTGGCGATCTGAATCCCCGCCACCAGACCCATGATCGCGTCCTTGAACACGAACAAGAACCCCATCACCATTGCGCCCAAGCCGGCCATCAGCGTGCCGATCTCGCGGCCCATCACAATCGAGATGATGAACACACCCCCGACGAAGCAGGCCACCAGCATCACCGCCTGCAGCAGTCCCTTGATCGGGATGCGCTTTGAAATATCGTAACGCTGATAAATCGAAAGCAACCCGTTAAGTAGCGCCTGAAGGGTGAACAACAGCACCACCACGAGGTACACCTTGGCCAATCCCTGCACGAAACCGACCAGGCTCTCCACCCCCTCGAACAGCACCGGCGCCAGCACGTGCGCCACGAGAGCGGGAACGACATTGGACAGGCGGGCGAACACCTTGTACTCGATGAGGACCTTGTCCCAGTCGGTGCTGGTCTTGCTCGACAGGAACCGGATAGCCCTCAACACCACCCGCTTGGCCAAGAGATAGGCGAGCCAACTCAGGAACACCAACGCCACGGCACCCACCACATTGACCAGCAGACCGGCCCACACCGAATCGATGCCGAATCCTTCGAATTGCTCCTTCAGCCAGTCGAGCAGGCTACGCAGGCTCTCGATTGTCTCGCCCTGGGTACTGGTACCCTGGCCGCTCAAGCTCTCCACTGTGTTAGTCTCGTTCATCGAAGCAGTCGTTTATTGCTGGGGCAGTAAGCTAGTCAAATTGTTCTCACGATGAAACCCCTTTTCCGCCCTTGGCCAAGCGCTTGGCCACAAAAAACGGGAGCCAGTTGGCCCCCGCCTGGTTAATTCGTTGTCGCTGCCGCTCAGAAACTCTCGCCAACCTGGAAGCGTAGGAAATTGCTCACGGTGATCTCGTCACCCAGCGCCTGGCCAACGGCAGCCACGTGGTCCTTGATGCTCACGTCCGGGTTCTTCACGAAGCCCTGCTCGAGCAGGCAATTGGTAGCGAAGAACTTATTGAGCTTGCCGTTGACGATATTCTCGATGGCCTGAGGTGGTTTCCCCTCGGCTTGCTCCTCTGCGATGGCTTTCTCCTTGGCTACCAGTTCAGGATCGACCTCGTCGCGGCTCACGGAGACCGGCGCGGAGGCGGCGATGTGCAGGGTGATGTCCTTCACCAGCACCTTGAAGTCGTCGTTGCCAAGGGTGTCCTCCTTTCCGGCACCGATCTGGAGCAGCACACCGACCTTGGCGCCAGTGTGAATGTACGCCGCCACCAGCCCGATACCCTCCACATCAAGCTTTGCATCGCGTGAGAGAATAATGTTCTCGCCGATCTTGGCCACCTGCGCGGTGCGTAGCTCTTCAAAATCGCTGTCCGGCGCGGTCAACTTGAGCTTGGCAACTTCACTGGTGAACTCCAGGAACTGTTCGTTCTTGGCGACGAAGTCGGTCTCGCAGTTGATCTCGACCAACACGCCCGACTTGGAGTCAGGCTGGATGTAGTGGGCGATGACACCCTCGTTTGCCTCGCGGCCGGCTTTCTTGGCGGCCTTGATCGTGCCCTGCGCGCGGAGCACATCGACGGCGGCGTCTACGTCGCCATCGGTCTCGGTGAGTGCGTTTTTGCAGTCCATTAGGCCTGCGCTGGTCATACCGCGAAGTTGCGCAACAAGTTTTGCTGTTATCTCTGCCATAATATTATTTATTAAATGAGCTTCGCTCCCAAGTTGGTTCAACCTGGGAAGAAAGTTTATTGAGTAGCGACCGGCTCAGGCTTCGACCGGCTCGGTCGGCGCCCCGGGAGCATCCCCGGCCGGGGCTTGCTCGGCAGCGGATGCAGGAGCCTCTGCGGGTACCGCGTCTGCCGCTGCCTCCCCTGCGGGTGCCGGTTCAGCCGTAGTTGTTTCCGCCTCCAACTCGGCCAGGGCTGGTTCTTGTTTTTCAGCTTTCGCCTCAGCGTCTGCCTTCATTTTTGCGGATGCCGCCTCGTAGGCCGCACGGGCCTCGACCATCGACCGCGTGACCGAGCCGAGCACCGCCTTGATCGAGCGGATGGCATCGTCGTTGCCGGCAATCGGGTAATCGACCAGAGTCGGGTCGGTGTTGGTGTCGACGATGGCGACGATCGGCACGCGCAACCGGCGCGCCTCGGCCAGTGCGTTATGCTCGCGCTTGATGTCGACGATGAAAATTGCGTCTGGCTTGGTGGCGAGGTCACGAATGCCGTTGAGTCGAATGTGCAGCCGGTTCAACTCGCGGCGTAGCATCGACTGCTCCTGCTTGACGAACTCCGCCATTCTGCCGTCGGTCTCCATTGTTTCCAATTCCACCATACGGTTGATGGAGCGCTTGATGGTTTTGAGGTTGGTCATCATGCCGCCCAGCCAGCGTTCGCATGCGTACGGTTGGCCGGTGGCTTCCGCTGTTTCCCTGATGGTAAGCTGGGCCTGCTTCTTGGTGCCGACAAAGAGCACCTTGCCGCCCTTGGCCACGATGCCCTTGAGGAATTCTGCCGCCGCCTCGATTTGCGACGCCGTTTGCACGAGGTCGATGATGTGGATGCCGTTCCGAGCCTCGAAGATGAATTCCATCATCTTCGGATTCCACTTGCGCGTCTGGTGGCCAAAATGGACACCCGCGTCCAACAGTTCTTTTATGTTGCTCATTCTTTAGTTTTCCATTGGTTGTCGGCTGAATCCTTTGTACAGCCGTCCCGCGGAAAAACGGGATTCGGTTCGTTGTTGTTAATGCCTCCTCGAGCGGCCATGCCCAAGGTTGTGGTTTGAAGGCGGTTCCAATCGGCGCTGAAAAAGAGCCTCAAAAGCTCCTCCCTGCCAAAAAAGGGCGCGCACCATAGCAAAACCATCCCGGGCCGCAACCCCCAATTTTCCCCGTTTTCCCGGGCTCGCCGCTTGGCCAACTGCCCGAACGGCCAAACAATGGCTGGACAAAGCGCTGGTTCCGGCCTTAAGAATGGCTCCTTTAAGGGGGTAGACAGCGTTTCATGCTGACATTTTTGGCCAGGGGAAAAAGGCAAACCGGCCGCATCCTAGTGATTGCGGTGGTGGTGTGGCTTAGCCAGGCGCTCGGCCAAGCGGCCATCCACACCGTCAAACGCGGCGAGACGCTTGGAGTGATCGCCAAAAAATACGGCCTCAACGCCTCCGCCCTCGCCGCCCACAACGGCATTGCCAACCCCAACCGCGTCAAGATTGGCCAGAAACTCACCATCCCGTCCAAGAGCAAGACTCTCACTTACACCATCCGCAAGGGAGACACGCTGAGCACGATCGCCAAAAAATACAAAACCACCGCAGCAGCGATCGCCAAGGCCAACGGCATTAAAAAACCCAATGCCATCCAGCAAGGCCAGAAACTCAAGATCACGATTGGCACGGCCAAAAAAATAACCAGGCCCGGGCCAGCCGCCATCGCCGGGGCGACCCTGCGCGAGATCAACCGGCCTCGCATCCGGCGCAACCGCTGGAAGCACATCGTCGTTCACCACAGCGCCGACAGCAACAATAGCATCCGGGGCATGGAGCATTACCACCGGCGCGTCCGCCGAATGGAGAACGGGCTCGCCTACCACTTCGTCATCGGGAATGGTGTCAAGACGACGGACGGAAAAATATACGTCGGCGATCGGTGGAAACGCCAAATTCGGGGCGGCCACTTGGCCAGTACCGCGCTCAACGAGGTTGCAATCGGCATTTGTCTCATTGGTAACTTTGAAAAAACCCTCCCGACCGCCAAGCAGCGCACCAGCCTCAAGACGCTCGTTTCACATTTGCGCAAACGCACCGGGGTGCCCTTCAGCCAAGTGCGCACGCACCGTCACATCAATCCCAAGCCGACCATCTGTCCCGGCCGCCGCTTCAACCTACAGAGCATCCTCAGCACCTGAACCCCCGTCGTGGTTGATCCCGGTTTACAACGACTGCTCTTCCAAGCCGCCGAACAAGACGAGGCGGGATGCTCGAGCGCTCGCCGCTGATGGACTACGACGGCTACGCCCTGGAATTAGGTGGAATGCTTCAACGCTGGTGGACCAAGCGCTATGCGGAACTTTGAAGTTTCCGGTTCGAACTGAAACTTAGCCGACTTGGTTGGCCTCGAGCCAATCCAGTGCCTGGCCAAGTGCCTCGTCCGGGCTGCACAGGATCATCTCCCCCACCCGTGGCTTGATCTCGACACTGCCCTTGGCCAACGAACGCTCGCCGATGCCGATGCGCAGCGGGAAGCCGGCCAACTCCGAGTCCTTGAACTTGATACCCGGCCGCGCCGGGCGATCATCGAGGATCACGTCCACTCCCTTGGCCTGCAACTCGTCGTAAAGGCGGTTGGCCAGTTTCATCACTTTCGACTCCGGCTCGACGTCCAGCGCGGTGATGCAAACCTCGTACGGCGCAACCGACGTTGGCCATATGACGCCGCTCTCGTCGTGGCACTGCTCGATCACCGCCTGCAGCGTGCGCGTCACGCCGATGCCGTAGCAGCCCATAATGCTCGGAAGACTTTTGCCGTTTTCGTCGAGGAATGTCGCGCCGAGCGCTTCACTGTATTTGGTTCCGAGCTTGAACACATGCCCGACCTCGATGGCGCGGCGAATCTTGAGTGGCTGGCCGGTCTCGACGCACAACTCGCAGGCCTGAACCTTGCGCAGATTTGCCCACTCGCTGACCATGATATCGCGCTCGACGTTGACGTTGCGCAAGTGGTGGTCATCGTCGTTCGCGCCGGTGACCATGCCGGAACCGCCGCGCAAAACCTCGTCGGCATAGACCGGGATGCCCTCGATACCGACCGCGCCCAGGCTTCCCGGTTGCGCGCCAAGCACCTTGACGATCTCGGCATCGCCCGCCGTGCGAAAAGTCGCCGTGCCCAGCACGCCGCCAAGCTTGGCCTCCTCAAGCTGGTCGTCACCGCGCAGCAGCACGATCACCGGCTTGTCTTCGGCGATGTAAACGAGTGTCTTGATTTGACGCTCCGCCGCGACGTCGAAGCTCTTGGCCAGATCCTCGATCGTCTTCACGCCTGGCGTCCCGAATTTCTCCGCGGCACCGCAGTCGTCCGACGGCGTGGTGGTGGCCGGGCCTTGGCTGGTCGCCTTCTCGATGTTTGCCGCATAGTCGCCACTCTCGCAGTACACCACTTCGTTTTCGCCGGTCTCGGCCGGCACCATGAACTCGTGCGAGTGAGCGCCGCCCATGACGCCGGTGTCGGCCTGCACGGGGATGGCACGCAGGCCGCAGCGCTTAAAAATCCGCGCGTAGGCATCGTACATCCGCTGGTAACTGGCGTTGGCCGACTCGTCGTCGGCATCGAAGCTGTAAGCGTCCTTCATGATGAACTCCTTGGCGCGCATAAGGCCGAATCGCGGGCGGATTTCGTCACGGAACTTGGTCTGGATCTGGTAAAAGTTCACCGGCAACTGGCGGTAGGAGTTGAACTCATCAGCAACGAGCGTCGTGATAACCTCCTCGTGTGTCGGGCCGAGCACCCACTCTTTTTGAGCGCGATCCTTCACGTGAAAGAGAACTTCCTTCGCCGTCTCGAGCCGGCCGCTCCTGGCCCAAATATCGGGCGGCTGCAGCGCCGGCATGAACACCTCCAGCGCCCCGGCGCGGTTCATCTCCTGGCGAACGATGTTCTCGACCTTCCTGAGAGCCCTCAGGCCAAGCGGCAGAAA
>CAJWPV010000079.1 GCA_913045395.1 uncultured Verrucomicrobiota bacterium
CACCAACCACGGCTCGCTGAGCGACCGCATCATGAACCGCTACGGCGACACGCCACTGGGCATGGTGGAGAGCGCGCTTGAGTTTGCCCATATCGCGCGCGCGCGCGACTTTCACAATTTCAAGTTTTCGATGAAATCCAGTAACCCGAAGGTGATGATCGAGTGCTACCGGCTCCTGGCCGCGCGCCTCGCCAAGCTCGGGTCGGACTGGAATTACCCGCTGCACCTGGGTGTCACCGAGGCCGGCGATGGCGAGGATGGCCGCATCAAGAGCGCCATCGGAATCGGCTCGTTGCTGTGCGACGGCCTGGGCGACACCATCCGCGTTTCGCTCACCGAGGATTCGCCCAATGAAATCGCCGTCTGCAACGACCTGCTCGGGCAGATCCCTGAGTTGTCCGACCCGAACGCCGAGGTGCCGGACGTGCCGCTGGCCTACGACCCGTTCGATTACGCACGCCGTGCAACACCGGAGATCGAGTTGGCCGATGGCGTGAAGTGCGGTGGCGAACAAACCATCCGCGTTGCTGTGACGAGCACGGCCTGGGACAAGCTCGCGCCACGCATCCAGCCGGGAGATGACGTGAAGCCGGAAGCGGTTTACGAGGAACTCAACGTGATGGAAGTCGATCCGCGCGAGGCGTTTTCCATCAACTGCGACACTCAACTTATCACGGTCAAAGACGACATCGACCTGCCCACCATCACCGCGTTCCGCCTGCTGGCCGGTCGGATCAAGACACTTGGCCGGGCAAATCCAATTTTGCTGAAGGACTGCCTCAGCTTCGGCGACACACCGCTCGAGCCAAACATCGCCCTGCTGCGCGCCGCCGTCGTGATCGGCTCGCTGCTGTGCGACGGCATTGGGGACGCCATTTTGATTCGAGGCGAGAGTGGTGCCGGCCAATCGCTGCGCCTGGCCTACAATATTTTGCAGGCGGCCGGTTGTCGCTCGTTCAAAACCGACTTCGTCGCCTGCCCAAGCTGCGGACGCACGCTGTTTGACCTGCAGGAAGTGACCGCCCGCATCAAGGCCCGCACCGAGCATCTCAAGGGCGTGAAGATCGCCATCATGGGATGCATCGTGAACGGCCCGGGTGAAATGGCCGATGCCGATTTCGGCTACGTCGGCGGCGCGCCAAACAAGATCAACCTCTACGTCGGCCGCGAGCCGGTGCGCTTCAACATCCCCGAAGCCGAGGCAGTCGAGAGCCTCGTCGATCTCATCCGAGAACACGACAAATGGGTTGAGCCGGCCGGCGAACCCATTTCCGCCTGATGACCAGCCACACCGCCAAACTCTCTCCCGAGCAGGCGGAGACGTTGCGCGGAATCCTGACCAAGCGCGACTTTGACACGGCCGACGTGCCGCATGCCCTTTACAGCTTCAAGCGTCCGGGCCTCACCGTCACCTGGTACGAGAGCGGCAAGCTGCTCGCGCAGGGCAAAGGCACGCGCGAGTTTGTCGAGTTCACCCTTGAGCCGGAGGTGCTTGGCCAGGCAACGCTTGGCTACGAACTTGAGACGCAGCCGGAACAACTTGAGCCCCGGCTCGGCGTAGATGAGAGTGGCAAGGGCGATTTTTTTGGGCCGCTGGTTGTCGCCGGTGTTTACGTGAACGAGCCGATCGCCCGCGCGCTGCACGAGCTGGGCGTCAAGGATTCCAAGACCATCACCACCGACAAGAAAATCGCCACCTTGGCCAAGGGCATTCGTGAAACCCCCGGCTGCGTCCACTCCGTCGTGCCGATCGGCAACGCCACGTACAACCGGCTTCACCAAAACATGCGCAACGTGAACAAGATTCTCGCCTGGGGCCATGCGCGCGTCATCGAGAATCTGCTTGGCCAGCGGCATCGCATGGAGCCGCCGCCGCTGCGAGCGATCAGCGACCAGTTCGCGCGGAACAAAGCCACGGTGAAAAGCGCGCTGATGGAGGCAGGCCGCCAACTTGAACTGGTGCAAATGCACAAGGCCGAGTCCGACATCGCGGTGGCTGCCGCGTCGATCTTGGCACGAGCCGTGTTCGTCGAGCGCCTTGCCGCGCTTGGCCGCGAGTTTGACCTGGAATTGCCCAAGGGCGCCTCGTCAAAAGTGGACGCTGCCGGCGCGGAGTTCCTCAAAAAACATGGAATAAACAAGCTTGGCAAAGTCGCCAAGCTCCACTTCCGCACCACCCAAAAAATCCAAGCGGAGCCTGGCCAAGCAGAGTGATCAGCTCCGGCCTTCGTCGGCGTCGATGTAGTCGAACATGCAACGGATGTCGTCCCGATCCTGCAGTCCAGATTCGGCCTTCCGCTTGATGAGCAGCTCAAGCAGCGCTCCCTCGGTGCCGTAGCTCAACAGGCGGTCGCGCAACGCCATCTTGGCTTCGTCGGAGGCGTTCACGTTGGCCTTGATCCAGTCGCTGACCTGGCCGTCGGTGATCGAATTTTTGACAACGCCTACAAGGGTGTCCGGCTCGACGCCGCTGGCCTTGAACCACGCCAGGTCGAATCCCTTGTGCAGATAGTTCGGCTGGTAATCGTCCGGCAATTGGCCGACTTCGTGCAGGCGGATTTTGTCAACCAGGCGCGGCAGGTGCACCCAGTTGTCCATGGCCTCGTACGGGCTTCTCGGATAAATCGTGTCGCTCATGAAATTATTTCTCCGCCAGGAGGTGCTCGATGGCCTTCTCGACGTCGGCGTTGGCGATGTCGCCCCAGCGCAGCTTGCCGTTGCTGCCAATGATGTAGTAGTCGGGGTAGCTGTTGACGGCATAGGCACCGACCACTTTGCCGTCTGCGTCGAGCGCAACCGGATACTCAATGCCATGCTGCTCGGCGGTCTGCTTCATTTTCTCGCCGCCGCGCGAAGCGCAGACGCCAATGATGACCACGCCCTTCTCGGCATACTTTTTGCGCAGCTTGTTGGTCTTGGGAATGGAGGCAATGCAAGGACCACACCATGTCGCCCAAAAATCGAGCACGACGATCTTGCCCTTGGTTTCGGGTGCCTTACTCCCCTTGGTATTCAACCACTGGGTAAGCGCTAGCTTAGGTGCAGGCTTGCCATGCAGCTCGTTGATGGCGAGCCGGCGTTTGCTTTGCTCCAGCCTGGGTTCCTCGGCGGACAGTCCAAGCGCAGCACCGACGAGCAGCAGAGAGGTGACGGTTGATCGAACGAAGTGATTCTTCATGCCGCCAACCGTACCGCTTGGCCAATCGCAGTCAAGCCAAGCACTCTCGGCAGGTTTCTGCTTTTGCCTTTGGCTAAGCGGGCTGGTAGGTTCCCGCGCCTGCCCGCCCGGGCGGCTTCCCAGGATGGAGTATAAAAAAACACTGAATCTGCCGCAGACGGATTTCCCGATGCGCGCTGGCCTCGTCCAGCGCGAACCGGAACGCCTGGCCAAGTGGCATGCGGACGGCCTGTACGAGCAGATCCAAAAACGCCGCGAAGGCGCCGAGCGCTTTCTGCTGCACGACGGCCCGCCGTTCGCCAATGGCGACGTGCACATCGGCACAGCACTGAACAAGATTCTCAAGGACTTCATTCTCAAGTACCAGACGCTGCGAGGCAAACACGTGCCGTACGTGCCGGGCTGGGACTGCCACGGGTTGCCGATCGAGTTCAAGGTCACACAGCAGATGCGCAAGGACGGCAACACCGACGCCACGCCCGCGACGATTCGCAAAGCCTGCGAGGAGTACGCGCTTGGCTTCGTCGACAAACAGCGCGAGCAGTTCAAGCGGCTCGGCGTGCTCGGTGAGTGGGACAATCCGTACCTGACACTCCACCCCAAGTACGAGGCTGAGGAGCTGCGGTTGTTCGCCGGGTTGGTCGAGAAGGGGTTTGTTTACCGCGGCAAAAAACCGGTTTACTGGAGCATCCCGTGCCGCACGGCGCTGGCCGAGGCGGAGGTCGAATATCAGGATCACGTCAGCCAGAGTGTCTACGTTAAATTCCCAATCGTCGGCGAGACCGACATGCACCTGCTGATCTGGACAACCACGCCGTGGACACTGCCGGCCAACCTCGCCGTCGCCTACAATTCACGGTTCGACTACCAGTTGATACGAGTCGGGGAAGAGGCACTGCTCGTCAGCGTGCCGCTGCTCGACACGATCGTCGAGAAGTGCGGCTGGGCGGGTGACTTCGAGATTTTGCGCACAGTGCAGAGCGACCAAATGGCCGAGCTGGAATATCACCACCCGTTCTGCAACCGCACCGGCAAACTGTTCGCCGGCGACATGTTCGTGGATGACAGCGCCGGCACCGGCCTGGTGCACATCGCGCCCGGGCACGGTCAGGACGACTACAACCTTGGCCGCGCCAATGGCCTGCCAATCTACTCGCCTGTGGACGACACCGGCCGCCTCACCCGCACCGCCGACCTGCCGGAGGAGCAGCAGATTGCCGACGAGCTTGTCGGGAAACAAATCCTCGAGCGCAAAGGCAAATGCGAAGCCAACGAAGCCGTCATCGAGGTGCTCAAGGCTGGCAACAAGCTGGCGTTTGAGGAGCGGTACGAGCACAGCTACCCGCACTGTTGGCGCAGCAAAACGCCTGTGATTTTTCGTTCAATGGACCAGTGGTTCGTCAACATCGATCACGACGGTTTTCGTGACAAAGCACTCGCCGCCATCGATGGCGTCAACTGGCTTCCCGGCTGGGGACGCAACCGGATCAAGGGCGCGGTGCAGTCGCGTCCCGACTGGTGCATCTCGCGGCAGCGCTCGTGGGGCGTGCCAATCCCGGCGTTTTATGACGCCCAAGGCGAGCCGATCCTCGACTCGCGGATCGTCCTCAAAACCGCCGATCTCGTGGAGGAACACGGCTCGAATGTCTGGTTCGAACGCGACGTCGCCGACCTGTGGGCCGCAGTGAAGCCGGACGACTGGGACGGCGCAAAGCCTGTGGCCAAGTCCACCGACACGCTCGACGTGTGGATCGACTCCGGCTCGTCGTCGCGCGCCGTGCTCATGCAGCGCAGCGAACTCGGCCGGCCGGGCGCCGAGACCGGTTCGCCCGACGCGTGGCAGGCCGACTACTACCTTGAGGGAAGCGACCAGCACCGCGGCTGGTTTCAATCCTCGTTGCTTTTGTCGCTGGCCGGCAATGGTGTGGCACCGTATCGCAACGTGCTGACGCACGGCTTCATGGTCGACGCTGACCGCGAGAAAATCTCCAAAAGCAAACAGGCTGGTGGCCACTCCAAGCCACAAACCGCCGAGGCCTACGTCGGCAAGTACGGCGCGGACATCGTTCGACTGTGGGTGGCGTCGCAGGATTTTCGAAACGACATCACCGTCAGCGAAGAGCGTATCAAAAAAGTCGCTGAGGCGTATCGCGGCGTTCGCAACGCCCTCCGCTATCAGCTCAGCAACCTGTACGACTTTGACCCGACACAGCACACCGTTTCCGACAGTGAGCTGACCGGTCTCGACCGCTGGATACTCGACGCGTTCGCGAAGCTCGATGCCGACGTCCGCGCGGCATTCGACAATTGCGAATTCCACATCGCCTACCAGCGCATCACGCAGTTCGTCGCCGTGGAACTCTCAGCGATTTACCACGACACGGTGAAAGATCGCCTCTACACCTCGCCGGCCAACTCGACGCGTCGGCGCTCCACGCAAACAACACTTTACCGGCTCGTGCAAGGCTTCGCCAAGATGCTCTCCCCGATGATCGTGTTCACCGCCGACGAGGCATGGGAGGCCATCCCGCACCTTGACTCTGCAGATGTACACCTGGCCGACTGGGAGCCGTTCGAATTCAGCATCAGCGCCGAGGAATCGGCCAACTGGGAAACGATGTTCGCCATCCGCGAACGCGCCCTCCCGGTGCTTGAGGAAGCACGCCAAGCCAAGCAGATCGGCAAGGGCCTAGAGGCCTGTGTAACCCTCACCGGCAGCGGCAACGAACTCGAGGTTGCCCAATTGTATCAGGAGGACCTCCGCGAGTTGGTCAACGTCTCGCAACTCAAGCTCGAGACGGGCCAAGGCCAGGAGTTGCAGGTCGGCGTGGCCAATGCCGAGGGCGAAAAATGCGAACGCTGCTGGCGCTGGGAACCCACCGTCGGCTCGCACGACGAACACGCCACCCTCTGCACCCGCTGCGTCGAGGCCGTCAGTCAGGCCACCGGCTTGGCTTGACGGTTAGGCTGCCGATGGGGAGAATGTCGCCACCCTTTTAGCTTATGACAACTCCACAAGTTTCTCCCATTCGTCGTAGAGAATTCCTAAGAACCACAGTTGTGGCCACCGGCGCGATTGCCTTCCCGATGGTTGTACCACGCCGTGTGTTCGGCGCGAACGAACGCCTCAATATCGCAGCGATCGGTTCCGGCGGCAAAGGACAGGTCGACATAGACGGCTGCGAAAGCCAGAACATCGTGGCGCTTTGTGACGTGGATCCCGGCAAGGCGGCGCACATGTTCAACCGGCACGCGAAGGCAGCCAAGTATGCCGACTTCCGCGAGATGCTGGAGAAGGAAGGCAAAAATATCGACGCGGTGACGGTCTCCACTCCCGATCACACCCACGCCCCGGCCGCTGCGATGGCCATCCGCCTGGGCAAACATGTTTACTGCCAAAAACCGCTGACCCACTCCGTCTTCGAGGCGCGCGTGCTGACCGAGCTCGCCAGCAAGCACAAGGTCGCCACGCAGATGGGAAATCAAGGGCACTCAAATCCCGACTCAA
>CAJWPV010000080.1 GCA_913045395.1 uncultured Verrucomicrobiota bacterium
CCGTCACGGAAACCTCCCCGCCATTGCCAGCATCATCTGCCAACCGGTCTTCCGCCGTTGGCGAAGCCTCGCCCATGGGATTTTCTGGCGCCGGGAACGGGTTCTCAGGTGTCGGGCCATCTGCCGGTGTTGCCGCCGCCTCTTCCTCAGATTCGGTTTCCTCCGGTTCCGGCTCCTCATCCTTGGGCGTCAACTCAAGGTCACCCACGAGGAACCGCACATCCATGTAGGTCATCCGGACATCCATCTCGGATTCGAGGCGCGATTGAATGGCCGACAAGTCGAGCCCTTCCTCGACCCAGCCGGCGACTGTCTTTTTTTGATTCTCGTCGAGTTGCATGATTACCCCTTTGGCAAACCGGGCGCTTGGTTTGCGGGCGCGCCCTTGACTACCCGCACCCTTGCCAACAAACAAGCCCGAAACGACTGGAAGCGAGGAGACTGTCATTCCCGGCCAATCACTCGGCACCAAGGGTGCTGACTTTCTCGCTCTTGGGAAATCGTTGTGCTAAGTTGGTGTGGATGATTTCCGGCATCGTGAAGAAGGAGACTCCAGCGGAAGCCAAGGTCCGCGTCGGCGACGAGCGCCTGCTCAAGGTGAGCGAGGAGGCCGGTAACAAGGTGCGCTCGCTACTCGCACGGCAGGGGCGTCCCGGGGGAGTGCTGCGCGTGGCGGTGGTCGGCGGCGGTTGCTCCGGCTTGCAGTACAAACTGGATCTACAGGACGCGCCGGCGCACCGGGACATCCTCGTCGAGGGCTGCGGTATCCGCGTGGTGGTCGATCCGAAAACGGCCCTCTATGTCACCGGCAGCCAGTTGGACTATGCCGACAAGCTGGAGGACGGCGGGTTCAAGGTGAACAATCCCAACGCCGCGAGCACCTGTTCCTGTGGCGAAAGTTTCAGCGCCTGATCGGGGCGGTCAAGTGTTCCGCCGATGACCGATTGCTTCGCACTGCTAAATTTCCCCCGACGCCCTTGGCTTGACCCCGACGCGTTGAAGCAGCGTTTTCATGAGTTGTCCGCCGAGGTTCATCCCGACCAGGCGCACGACGCAACCGATGAGGCAAAGGCGGAGTTGCAGCAGCGCTTTACAGAGGTAAACGCCGCGCATCAATGCCTGGGCGATGCGAAGTCGCGCGTACGGCATCTACTCGAACTTGAGCTTGGTCAAGCACCGGGCAACGTGAAGTCCATCCCTGGAGAAATGACCGATTGGTTCATGGAGATCGGTGCGGTGTGCCGGGAGGTGGATGCGTTTTTGGTAAAAAAGGAGGCGCAGGATTCGCCATTGCTGCAGGTGGTGTTGATGGGTGAGGGCATCGAGTTGAACGACAAAGTTACTGAGATCCACGGCCGGTTGCAGGCGGAGTTGGCCATTCTTGATGCCCAATTGCGGACGCTTGGCCAAGCGTGGGAGGCGCTCGATAGTCAGGTGGAGGGGCGGGTGAATGCTTTGCCCTTGGCCAAATTGGAGGCCCTTGGCCAACGACTTAGCTTCTGGGTGAAGTGGAGTGGCCAGCTTGCGGAGCGATCGAGCCGGCTGATGTTTTGAACTGTCGTCGGGGGCGCTTTGCTTGACCAGTCGACGCTGCTTGGTCAAGCTGGTGCCGCCTGATCACTTTTTGATATGAAACAACTTTCGCATTTTTTGGTGGCGATCGCCTTGGCCGGCGTGATGACAACTCCTGTTTTGGCTGAAAAGGAAAGCGCCAAACTGGAGAATGGTTTTGTGGCGTTGTTCGACGGCAAGTCGACCAATCAATGGATGAATGCCAGAAGCGCCAAGTTTCCTGAAAAGGGCTGGACGATCGAGGCTGGTTGCCTCAAGCATACGGCCAAGGGTGGTGGCGGTGACATCATCACTAGGAGCACTTACGAGCAGTTCGATTTTCGCTTCGAATGGAAAGTGGCCAAGGGCGCAAACAGCGGTGTGAAATATTTCATCATCCGTGAACGCGGATCGCTTGGGCACGAATATCAAGTGCTGGATGATGAGAACCATCCCGACGGAGCGAAAGGGGCCAACCGTCAAACAGCGGCATTTTACGACGTCCTTGATCCAGTAAATAACAAGCCGATAAAGCCGGTGGGAGAATTCAATTCATCGCGCATTCTCGTGAAGGGAAACACCGTGAAGCACTTTTTGAATGGCAAAGTTGTGCTGACTTACAAACTCGGCAGTGATGAACTCAAGGCAGCCATAGCCAGGAGCAAATTCAAAAACTTGAAAGTGTTCGGCCAACGCCTGCCGGGGCATATTTTGCTTCAAGACCACGGCGACGCCGTCTGGTACCGCAACATTCGCATCCGCGATTTGAGTAAGAAATAAACGCTAGTTTTTCCTGATCAGAAAAAACTAGTGTTTGCTGCTTCTGGTACTCATTGAGCTTGGCCAAGTTTTTCTTTTCAACGGGTGCACCCGGTTGGATGCTCCCCGCGATGATCAAGCGTGTTTTTGTTGTGATGCTGTTGGGGTTCGGATTCGCCAAGCTCCCGGCCGCTGAGTTTAAAATCTGGAAACTTCTCGATGTTTGGCCTGGTAAAGTGCCGGGCGAAAAAGGGGATGTCCCTTCGGAAACCCTGACCACGCACAAGTACCGAGGCGCTCCCATTCTCAAATATAACAACGTCACGAAGCCGACATTGACTGTGTTCAAGCCGTCGCAGGAAAAGGATGCTGGCGCGTCGGTGGTGATCTGCCCCGGCGGGGGGTACCAAATATTGGCGTGGGATCTGGAGGGGACAGAAGTGGCGAAGTGGCTTAACTCAATCGGCGTCACCGGCGTGGTGCTAAAGTATAGAGTGCCCCGTCGCAAAGGCCGTGAAAAACACGATGCCCCGTTGCAGGATGTACAACGAGCGGTGAGCCTTGTCCGGCATCATGCAAAGGAGTGGGGGCTTGATCCCAAACGGATTGGTCTTCTCGGCTTTTCGGCGGGTGGCCATTTATCCGCCACAGCGATGACGAACTATGACAAGCGCAACTACAAGCCGATCGATGCCATTGACCAGGCGAGTTGCCGTCCGGATTTTGGCGTATTGATTTATCCGGCCTACCTCGTCGATAAAGAAACCAAGACCGAACTGTCGCCGGAGTTGCGTATTACAAAAAACACGCCTCCAGTTTTTTTTGCCCATGCGGGTGATGATTCTGTTCCAGCGGAAGGAAGCGTGCGGTTCTGGCAGGAGCTACGACGCAAGGGAGTAAAGAGCGAGGTGCACGTGTTTCCAAGTGGAGGCCACGGTTACGGCCTTCGTCCGTCAAAGGACCCTGTCACCGCCTGGCCGGAACTTTGCGGTGATTGGTTAAAGAGCATGGGTTTTTTGAAGCGTTAAACTCGTCCGGAAAGCACTTGGCTTGGCAGTTCTTTTTTATCCAGCGGTTTTAACTTCGCCAGCGGGGCGAGCGTCGGCCTTGAGGGATTTGTCGAAAGCCAAGGCGCGTTTGTAGAGCCGTTGAACGATCTTTTGGTTTGCCGCTGCGACGTCCGTCGTTTCGCCGATGTCTTCGGCCAAGTTGTAAAGTGTTAGCGCCGGTTTGGTTCCTTCTTTTTGCTGTTTCTTGTTTCCACCGCCAATATGGAGTTTCCAATCGCCACTGCGGACCGCACGCAGGCCGGCGCCGCGATAGTAGTAAAACTGTTTGTGCGGGCTCTTGGCTCCTTTTCTGCCGGACATCAATCGCCAGATATTTTTGCCGTCTATCTTGCGCTTGGGGAGTTCGGCTTTGGCAAGCTTGGCAAAGGTCGGGAGAATGTCGCATGCGGCTGCAACTTCGCCGCAGTCGGAGCCTGCCGGGATTTTGCCGGGCCAGCGCATGATGGTCGGCACGCGCATGCCCCCCTCCCATGTGCTGAATTTTGCACCACGCAACGGCAACGCCGAGCCGCCGTGATGGCGGAGCTTGAGATGCCACGGGCCATTGTCGCTCGTGAAGATGACGAGTGTATTGTCATCGACATCGGTCTCTCTCAGCGTTTTCAAAACCTGGCCTATCGAGTAATCAATCTCTTCGATCGTGCGGATGTAGGCTTTCTTTGGATCCTTCGTGTAAAACTTGTCCGACACAAAAAGAGGGATGTGCGGCATGGTGTGCGGCATGTAGAGAAAGAACGGTTTGTCTTTGTTGCTGCGGATGAATTGCTGGGCCTCATGCGTGTAGCGTTCGATGATCGTGTTTTGATCCACAGGGCGTTCGATCTCTTTGGTGTTGCGAAGCAGCGGGACGTTCCATGGGGAGATGTCTCGCTCGATCCAGGCACGGTCCAGGTTGCGGTCCTTGCCCTTCACGCCGTCCATGTCGTTGGAGTAGGGGATGCCGAAGTAGCTGTCGAAGCCGTGGTTGGTCGGCAGGAATTTTGGCAGGTGGCCGATGTGCCATTTGCCCACGGCGGCGGTGGCATAGCCCTTGGTTTTGAGAATCTCAGCAACGGTGGTTTCCTCGGGGTTCAGGCCGATGTTGTGGCGTGGAAACAAAACACCGGTGATACCCACTCGCGGTGGGTAGCAGCCGGTCATCAACCCGGCGCGGGACGGCGAGCAAACCGGGGCAAGCGAGTAAAAGTCGGTGAACTTCATTCCTTCGTTGGCCATGTTGTCCAGGTTCGGGGTCTTGATGGTCTTTGAGCCAAAAACCCCGACGTCCTGATAGCCCTGGTCGTCCATGAAAATGAGGACGAAGTTTGGAGTGCGCCCGGCCTCGGTGGCTGAGGTCAAAGCGAAGCTGGCGGCCAGGCTGAGTAAGCCCTTGGCCAAGCGGTTGAGTGTGCAAAACTGAGACATGGATTGGATGTCACGACAGTAAACAAGGCCAGGCGCGGATACAAGCAATGCTTGGTTTTGCTCGTCGAAGCTTTTGGTTTGGGATACACCACCCGCACCGATGAGCAAATCGAGCGCACCGAAAATCGAGAAATGGCCCTTCATCGCCGGGGACGTGGCTCTCCTGATGATGGCTTGGTTGGTTTACTACCACTCCGAGGCATCGTTTGACGGGCTGGAGGCGTTTTGGTGTTTTGCCTGCGTGGCGGCGGGAGCGTGGATCATGGTGCTGCCGTTCCTCAGGGAATTCCAGGCTCAGGCCGACCTGACCGAGGCAAAGGAACTTGCCGCCTCGGTTGAGAAAATCTCCTCTGTCGATGCCATTGCCAAGCAGATCGAGAGTGCCACCGAGCAGTGGCTCCATGTCGAGGACCGGGCCAATGAGATTAACGCCGCCTCGCGGGAGATCGCCGGCAAGATCAATGCCGAGGCGCGTGAGTTCACCGAGTTTCTGCAGAAGGCCAACGACACGGAGAAGAATCATCTGCGGCTCGAGGTGGACAAGCTCAACCGGGCGCAGGGCGAATGGGTGAAGGTGGTCACCGGGATGCTGGATCACGTGTTTGCGCTCAACCAAGCAGGCCGACAGTCCGGGCAGGACAAATTGGTGCGGCAGTTGAACAACTTTCAGGCCGCCTGCCGGGATGTGGCCCGCAGGGTGGGGGTAATCACTCATGAACCGAAACCGGAGGTGGGTTTCGATGCCGAAAAACATCAACTACGCGATCCCGAGGCGGAACCGGAGGATGGCGCGAAGATCATCGGCATCGCCGCGCAGGGATTGTCCCACCAGGGGCAGTTGCTGCGCAAGACGGTCGTGGTGATTGAGGGGGAGGAGGAGCTTGGCCAATCTCCACCGGATGCCGGCAAAACCAAGCCCAAGCCGAAAGCCAAATCCAAGGCGAAGAAGAAACAGTGATTGCTATCAGTTGCGCCTCGCGGCGCCCTGCATGTTGAGCATCATCTGCGCTTTTTTGTCGCCGTTCTCAGCGGCTTCAATCATGGCTTTCTGGACATTAACACTAGCCTCGCTGACGACCATGAACTGGTCCACGCTCAAATTGGCGCCGTTGGCCTTCAGTTGGTTGATGCTTTGAATCGCCAATGGATAGTTCCCTTGATCGAGTGCATCGCTGGCGGTCTTAGCCAGTTTCTTTAGATCGGTGTCAGCATTCTCGAAATAAGAGATCAGGTCGCTGGCCGATTCTTCGGCGCTATCCGCCTGCAGGGCCTCTTCCGTGCCCCCTCCGCAGCCACTCAGTAGAAGACCAAGAGAAATGGTTACAGTTGAAATTTTTAGACTGCGCATCATCCGGCTTTATCAAACTGCGTTAATGCTAGCGACGATCATTCGGGCTGCACCACCAGCGATTCCCACCTTTAGGTCTCGACTTGGTTTCCTGCGCCCAGATTTTGTGTTTAACGAACTCAACGTGGCTATCGAGGAATGCGGCGACAAACCCATATTTATGCCGCTTAGCCACCGGTTCATTCGCACGGCTGGTTGCGTTGTCGTACGCGCCCGAATCGTTGCTACTTGCTTCCCAGTAAACCACGTCCCCAGGTTGAAACTGATTCGCCTGGTAAGTTGCCCCCTGTCTTCGAGGATTGAGCCCGCAGGTGTACTCGCAGTAGGCGCCATTCATGATGTAACTGGACACCTGGTTTTCGCGGCTCTTGAACATAGAGTGCGTTCGGTTCTTGACGATATAGTCCAAAGAGCATTTCAGGACATTGCTGTTGTTATGGTAGTTCCACAACTGACTCTCATGAACCAAATCGCGCGCCGGACGACCATTGGCGCGGCGGGTGTAGGCCCAGTTGGGCAACCCGATCGTG
>CAJWPV010000081.1 GCA_913045395.1 uncultured Verrucomicrobiota bacterium
AGCCTGGCACATGAGCTGGCGCCGTGGAACATCACGGTCAACATGTTGTCGCCCGGCTGGATCCCGGTGGAGCGCCACGAGAACGATCCGCAGGAACTAAAGGACGGCTACTTCGCCTCCATCCCGATGCAGCGCTGGGGCGTGCCGGAGGATCTGGCCGGCACGATCGTTTACCTCGCCAGCGAGGCGTCGTCGTTCGTCACCGGCCAAAACATCCATGTCAACGGCGGCCTGACCGTTCACTGATTTTTTAACACAAACCAAAGACAACCCACTAAAATATGATTAAAAAACTGACAATGATGGCGGCCGCTGCTGCGGTTTTTGCAGCCGGCTGTGGCAAGCCAAGCGACGGCGATGGTGCCACTGAGGGAGGCGGAGCCAAGCCGAAGCATAAGATTGCCTATGTCACAAACGGCATCGATCCGTTCTGGGATTTGTGTGCCGCCGGCGTCAAGCAGGCGGAGAATGAACTGGGCGGCGTGGAGTGCGAGATCCACTTTCCGCCCAAGGGCCTAGCGGACCAGAAGAGCATCCTGGAAACCCTGTTGACCAAGGGAATCAAGGGCATCGCCGTGAGTCCGATCGATGCGGATGGACAAACGAAGTTCCTTAATGAGGTTGCCTCTGAAACTGTTTTGATCACGCACGATGCCGATGCGCCAAAGAGCAATCGCCAGGTTTACGTCGGCACCGACAACTACAAGGCCGGACGTGCGCTTGGCCAATTGGTGAAGGAGGCGATCCCGGACGGGGGCGAGGTGATGATCTTCGTCGGCCGATTGGAGCAGCTCAACGCCCGCCAGCGGCGGCAGGGTGTCATCGACGAACTACTTGATCGGCCGCACCAAGTGCTTGGCCAAGTCAAGTTCGACGAAGTGGCCAAGGTGTTCAAGGGAGACAAATACACGGTCCTCGATACCCGTACCGACAACTTCGTGATGGACACCGCCAAGTCCAACGCCGAGGACGCCATCACCAAACACAAGGACTTGGCCTGTATGGTCGGTTTGTTTGCCTACAACCCGCCGCGCTGCCTGGCGGCGATCCGGGAAGCCGGCAAGCTGGGCCAGATCAAGGTCTGCGGTTTCGACGAGGACGATGACTTGTTGCAGGCCATCAAGGACGGCCACGCGCAAGGCACCATCAGTCAACAGCCTTGGAAGTACGGCTACAACTCGGTGAAAGTTTTGAAGGCAATTCTTGACGGCGATACCTCCGTGATTCCTGCGAATAAATTCATCGATGTAGGTTTCAAGGTGGTGACTTCCAAGAACATTGAAGCGTTTTGGAGCGAGAAACGTAAGATGGCAGCGTTGGGTGCAAAGAAGGATTAACGGTGGACGCCCAACCATCGCTGCTGAAAGTCACCGCAATTGGAAAGCAGTTTCCGGGCGTGCAGGCACTGCACAATGTCGATCTCACCCTGAACCGGGGTGAGGTTTTGTCTTTGGTTGGCGAAAACGGCGCCGGTAAAAGCACGATGATGAAAATTCTCGCCGGGGTGCACACTCCGGATGCGGGAACCATCGAGCTTGACGGCAAGCCGATCCGTGCCAACTCCGTCCGGGAAGCGCAGGCGCACGGAATCGCACTGATACACCAGGAGTTGAACCTCGCCGGTAACCTCGACATCGCGGCCAACATTTTTCTCGGCAATGAGCCGCACAAGGCCGGGTTCATCGATCGCAAAGATATCCATGCCCAGGCGTCCAAACACCTGAAACGCGTGGGGCTGGCGTTCCCCACCGACACATTGGTGGCCGATCTGACGATTGGCCACCAGCAGTTGGTCGAGATCGCAAAGGCGCTTTCGGTCGATGCACGGATCATCATCATGGACGAGCCGACCTCGAGTTTGGCGCAAAAGGAAACCGAAAACCTGTTCAAGGTGGTCAATGACCTACGCTCGCAGGGTATCAGTATCATCTACATTTCACATCGCTTGGGCGAAGTGATCGAGTTGTCCGATCGGGTCTCCGTTTTGCGCGACGGCGAGAACGCCGGCGAATTGGCTAGGGAGGAGATCAGCCACGACGCAATGGTCAAGCTGATGGTCGGCCGCGACTTGTCACAGTTTTACCAGCGTAATGCCACCGAACCGGGCGAAGTGGTCATCGAGGCGAACCGGTTACGTACGTCGGCCCACCCGAATCGCGAATTGTCATTCTCTGTGCGTCAGGGCGAGATCGTTGGCATTGCCGGCCTGGTTGGGGCAGGGCGAACGGAGCTGTTGCAAACACTGTTTGGAATCACCCCCGCTGTCGGTGGCACGTTGAAACTGGACGGCAACAAGATTTTACCCAGGCGCCCGCTCGAGGCAATCATAGCCGGGATCGCTTTGGCCCCGGAAGACCGCAAACAACACGGCTTGGTTTCGGAAATGAGCGTACGCGAAAACTCCAGCCTACCACGACTTCGCGTTGACCAAAAGGCCGGCATGATTGATTTTTCCGCTGAGACGAATGTGGCCAACGAGGCAGTCGAAAAGATGGACATCAAGACGCCGCACCTCGAGCAGGTTATCCAATACCTCTCGGGCGGCAACCAACAGAAAGTCGTGCTCGGCAAGTGGCTGGCGATGAACCCGCGCCTGCTACTGCTGGACGAACCGACCCGTGGAATCGATGTCGGGTCAAAACAGGAAATTTACAAACTGATGGAAGAACTCGCCGCCAGTGGGGTGGCGATTCTGTTTGTCTCCAGCGAAATGGAGGAGGTGTTGGGCATGGCGGACCGGGTGTTGGTGATGCACGAGGGGGCGATCACCGGCGAGCTCGATCGCAACCAACTCAGCGAAGAAACCATCATGCAATTAGCCACCGACAACAAGGCGGCGGCCTGATCGATACATCGATGAAAAAAAACATACTCGGAATTTTAGGCCTATTCATTTTCATCTTCATCTTCACCGCGTATTACAGTGAACCATTCCTCAGTGCCTACAACATGCAGAACCTCATCAAGTGGTCGAGCTTGTACGCGATCATGGGTATCGGTGTGGCGTTTGTGATCATCACAGGCGGCATCGACTTGTCGATCGGATCCGTCATTGGCTTGGTCGCATCACTCATGGCGTTGGCGATCAAAAAAGGATGGGATCCAAATTTCGCCGTCGTGATGTTGCTTGGGCTGTCGCTTGGCATCGGGCTGATCCATGGGTTGTTGATTACCAAGGTGAAATTGCAGCCGTTCGTGGTGACTTTGTGCGGGTTGCTGGTCTATCGCGGAATCTCGCGTTGGATGACGGATAACCAAACCATGCAGTATCCGGGCACCGATAAATTGGATTCGCTGTTCAGTGGCAAGGTGTTGATGGGTTCCTTCGGGCTTCCTGCACCGTTGTTTTTCCTTATCGTCGTGGCGATTTTGGCCGCCATTTTCCTGAACCGAACCATCTGGGGGCGCTATCTTTTCGCCTTGGGAAACAACGAAGACGGCGCGCGTTACAGTGGCATCGAAACCGATCGATTGAAGATTGTTGCTTACGTGATTTGTTCCTTCCTCGCCGGCTTGTCCGGGCTTTTGTTTGCCTATGAACTCGACTCTGTGCAACCAGCCCAAACCGGTGAGTTTTACGAACTTTATGCTATAGCGGCTGCCGTGTTGGGGGGGTGCAGCTTGCGCGGAGGGCAGGGGACCATCCTCGGGGTGATCATCGCCGCGGCGGTCATTCGCCTGCTGCGAAACTCCATAAACCTGCTCGGCATCTCCACCCACCTTGAGTACGCCATCATCGGTATGGTGATCCTTTGCGGTGTCGCCGCCGATGAGATAATCAAGCGCGTGATGGCCAGGCGTCGCACCGCCCAGGTCACCACTGCCAGGAAATAAAAGTCAAAGCTCAACCGCGGGTGCACGCCAAACGACGCGAATGAAGTATTCGTCCATTCGTTTTCATTCGAGGTTTGGAAAAAACTTCAACCCAAGCGTTATCGCTTCGGCGGATGTTCGTGGGCGTGTTTGTGGATCTTTTTGTGCAGGGTCAGGAGGCGGTGCAACTCGATGATCGGTGTCTTGTGGTCGTCCACGCGCAAGTCGATGAACCGGTCGTTGCCCCCGGCGTAGCCTCCGTTTTTTCGCACCACGAGCAGCGCGGCCGATTGTCGACCGCGCGAGTCGCCACCGGCGTCCTGCCCCACCATCAACGCATCAACCAGCCAGTTGCACAGTCTGCCTTTGCCCTTCTTTTGTGACTGCTCGAAGCTGGTGGCCATGGCGTCCACGACCTCCTTGCCGGTAAGAATATTTCCCTGCGTGCAGAAGTTGGGTTTCTCGATGTGGCCGGCCCAGTCGTGACAACCGCCTCCGGTGAAGGATGCACTGTTGCCCCTGGCATCGACGATGCCGAGTTGCCGTAAACGACGATCTTTGTCGATCGAGGTGAGAGCCTTCAACGTCTCTCTGGCCGTCTGGCCCTTGGTCAAGCGCTCCAGTCCCTCCGGTCCGTAGGTCACGTTGGCGTACGATTGAGTCGCGATGGCGCCGACGCCGGCCTTGGCCCACGGCACCACGCTGCCCACGGCGAAAAACTTGCTCTGCACCGCCACGCCAAGGTCGCCGGTTCGCGGGTCAAATCCCACGATCGAAAAGGTCGCCACCGGGTTGGCTTTAGTTGCCACTTGGCCAAGCGGCTTGGCCAAGCCGGCCGGTGTAACAGCCAAACTTGCCAATCCTTGGCCGGCCTGTTTGAGAAACGTACGCTGGGTGATCCGGTTCACGCAGTCGATGCTATCCTCGCCACTGAAATGGATCGATCCCAAATCCGCGTCTGGCCTAGCCGGCGGCTTGTGTTTCGAGGGTGCGCCTTCTAATTTCTCTGCGCCGATGCCCATCAAGACGCTCAAGCAAAAAATGGCCGAGGGACAGGAGGTTCGCGTAATGTCAATCAGCGCCTTTCCCAGTCCGAAACTTATCGAAGTCGCCGGAAAGTTCGGCGATCTTGACGGCGTATGGATTGATCAGGAGCACTCCGGGCTACCAAATCAGGAACTGGAGGTGCTCTTGTTGGCCTGCCGAGCTGCCGGGCTGGATGCCTTTGCGCGGGTGGCTCCGACCGATTACGCCACGGTGATGCGCCCGATGGAGGGCGGGGCGAGCGGCATCATGATGGCGCAGGTGCGCAGCGTCACCGAGGTCGAGCAGGCGGTTCGTTGGATGAAGTATCATCCGGTCGGCGAACGTGGCATGTTCCTCGGCAATCATGAGGCGGAGTTTGGCGCCAAGCCGGCGCCTGAGCACGTGGCCGACAGCAACCGCGACCGCTGGACGCTGATCCAGATCGAGACCGCCGAGGCGGTGGAGTGCGTCGAGGGAATTGCCGCAGTCGATGGCGTTGATTGTTTGTTCGTCGGGCCAAGCGATCTTTCCAACAACCTTGGCAAGCCGGGCAACCCGATGGACCCGCATGTGCTGGATGCCATCGAGCGTATCGCCGCCGCGGCCAAGGCCAACGGCAAACCGTGGGGCGTCCTCTCCAAGACCGAGGAGTTCGCGCTCAAGTGCCGCGAGCTTGGCAGCCAGTTGTTCAGCATCGCCGGCGATTTGGATTATATCAACCGCGGCATCGCCGCGACCAAGTCGACCTTCCCGACATTTTTCTCATGAGTGTTGAAGCAAAACTAACCGAACTGGGTATCGAGCTGCCGCCGCCTCCTCCGGCCGTGGCGGCGTACGAGCCGTGGATGCGCACCGGCAATCTTGTCTTCACCTCAGGCCAATTGCCGTGGCGGGATGGCGAGATGGCGTACTCCGGCCGATGCGGCGAGGAGATCACCGAGGATCAGGGCTACCAAGCGGCGCGGCAATGCGCCATCAATGCCATTGCACAGATCAAGGCGGCCGCCGGCGACCTGGACCGCGTGAAACGCATCGTGAAGGTGGACGGCTATGTGCACACCGCGCCCGGTTTTCGCGGCCACCCGCAGGTGCTCAACGGCGCGTCGGAGCTATTCAACTCCGTCTTCGGCGAACGCGGCCGCCACGCGCGCCTGGCCATCGGCGTCGACGAAATGCCGCTCAACGCCGCCGTGCAGATTTGTGTTACCGCCGAGATTGAGGATTACCCCATCTCCTGATCGATGAGCATCGCCCACTTCACCCTGGCCACGCGCGATGTCATCGCGTCGCGCGACTTTTTTGCTGGGACGCTTGGCTGGGAGCCGATCGAGCGCCCTGGCAACATCGACGTCGAGGCCGCCTGGCTGCGGATCGCTGCCGGGCAGGAACTGCATCTGCTGCGTGTGCCGGACTTCGAGCCGTCCGGATTCGAGCGGGAGTTTGGTCGGCACTTCGCGGTGGAATTTCCCGGGGACAGCTTTGCCGGACTGAAGGAGCGCCTGGCCAAACGCGGCGCGCAACTGATCGATCCGATCCGCGAGACGCCATTCGAGCGGTTCTTTTTCCGCGACCCCAACGGCTATGTTTTTGAAGTGGTCGACGCCAAGCGCACGCCTGAAGTTTAACAGCCATGCCACTCTACGAATATACCTGCGGAAAATGCCGAAAACCGAGCGAGCACCTGGTTCGTTCCAGCAGCGAAACCCGGCTGCCGGATTGTCCGCACTGCGGCTCGCGCCGAATGAAAAAGGAGCTGTCCGTCTTTGCCGCCGCGGG
>CAJWPV010000082.1 GCA_913045395.1 uncultured Verrucomicrobiota bacterium
GGATCAGCGCTCGACGCCGTCGAGCAAGGCGTGCGCCTGGTGGAAACATCCGGCAACACATCGGTCGGTCTCAGCGGCAAGCCCAACGCCGCCGGTGTCGTGCAGCTCGACGCCTGCATCATGAACGGCCCCGGACACCAGGCCGGCAGCATCGCCGGTGTCGAGGGCGTCGTGCACCCCATTTCCGCAGCGCGGTTGGTGATGGAAAAAACCCCGCACGTCATGCTTGTCGGCCCAGGCGCGCATTGGTTCGCCGAACAAAACGGATTGGAAGTGCGCGACAGCCAGGCGGACGAGGCGAGCTACCGCGCTTGGCTGGCCAAGCAGAAAAAGCCAGCGCCCGGTAAAGGCGATAAACCGGAAAACCACGACACCATCGCGCTGATCATTCTCGACGCCGACGGCAATATCGCCGGCGGCTGCTCGACCAGTGGCTGGAGCGGCAAGATGCCGGGCCGCGTCGGCGACTCGCCGATCATCGGCGGCGGCGTTTACGTCGACAACGAAGTCGGAGCCGCCGGAGCCACCGGCCTTGGCGAAAACGTAATGCGCTACTGCGCATCGTATCAGGTCGTCGAGAACATGCGCCATGGCATGTCGCCCACCGAAGCATGCGCCGAGGCGATTCGCCGCATTGCCAAAACCGATCCGCAGGGAATGGACCTTGCCATTAACTTCATCGCGATCGACAAACACGGCGAGTTTGGAGCCGCCGGCACACAGGCAAACTTCCCCTACTCCGTCACCACACCAACCTTCAGCGAAGTCCGAAAAGGAAAAAGCCTAAGCAGGGCTAAACAAAGGGAAGGCGGCAACGAATGACCGACTTGTGGTTGAGGGGTCTTGGTCAAGTGCGAACGCTACTTCAGTAGCGTGGCCAAGCCGGCTTGGTGGTCGTGGATGCGCTTGATTTCACTGGCCGTAAGGGCGCGATTGAAACAGGCCAAGTCATCGAATAGGCCCATGTAATTCAGGCCGATCATGATCCGGTGCTCCTTGCCGCTCCACGAGAATTGCTGGTTCCAGCCGGTGATGCTGCCCTCTTTTTTGCCGTTCAAATAGAGCGTGGAGACTCCGTCCTTTTTGCCCGTGTTAAATCGCTCCCAGGTGAAGGCGACATGCGTCCACTTGTCGCGGCTGAACGGGGTTGACTTGGCCGGGACGAGCGGTCGCTCTGGTTCTGGGACATTTTTGTTCGCGGGATTCCAAACCGGTTTGTCGGCAAACGCACCCAGGCGGAAGGCACGCGGGTTGCCGTCCTTGTTGAAGTCGACAAAGAACGAGGCGTCATTCCATGTGTTCGGGGTGATTTGAATGGGATCGACGTAACCGGGATCCAGTTCGTTGATCGGATCGACCTTCAACCAAAAAGACACCGTACCGCTCCAGTTTTTTTCCGCGAAGTGAAAATTCTTCGCCCCATCGTAAAGGAGCCACTTGGCGTTTCGCTGGGCAAACAGTAGCGCGCCGCCGGAAAGACCCCTGCCCTTGACCAAGCGCGTGAGATCACCGGTATGATTGCCCACCTTGGGCTGTTTCTCAACAAGAGTGAAGAGCCGCTTGTCGCCCTTGGCAGAGTCGGCATCGGTTCCGCTGTCGTACGAGGCATGAAACGTGAGTGATTTTTTCAGCGACGAATCGGCGGCTGTTGCAAACGTGACAGCGCCGGCCAAGGCAAAAACGATTGCCAAGCGCTGATTCAAACTTGAAACTGAAAACTTCAAACGCCTTAATTATTGACGCCGTAAACGGCGCCGCCGCCGAGTTCCTGCTCGATGCGCAGGAGTTGGTTGTACTTGGCCGTGCGGTCGCTGCGGCTGAGGGAGCCGGTCTTGATCTGGCCGGCGTTGGTGGCCACGGCGAGGTCAGCTATGGTGGCATCCTCAGTCTCACCGGAGCGGTGGCTGATGACAGTGGTGTAGTCATGACCCTGTGCCAGGCGGATTGCGCTGAGGGTCTCGGTCAGGGAACCGATCTGGTTAACCTTCACGAGGATGGAGTTGGCCACCCCCTCGTCTATGCCGCGCTGGAGGAATTTCACGTTGGTGACAAATAGGTCGTCGCCAACAAGTTGCACGCGATCGCCGATCTTGTCGGTCAGCGCCTTCCAGCCGGCCCAGTCGTTTTCGTCGCAGCCATCCTCGATGCTGACAATGGGGTACTTACCGCTGAGTTCATCGTAGAAGGCAACCAACTCGGCGGCGGTCAATTCGTCGCCTGAGCTTTTCTTAAAAACGTAGCGTTCCTTTTCCGCATCGAAAAACTCGCTACTGGCCACATCGAGCGCGAGGAAGATTTGTTTTCCGGCCTCGTAGCCGGCGTCGGCCGTGGCGGATAGAATCGACTCAAGCGCCTCCTCGACACTGCTAAGCGCGGGTGCGAAGCCGCCCTCATCGCCGACAGCTGTGGAGAGGCCCTTCTTTTTCAGCACAGCCTTGAGGGCGTGGAAAATCTCGGTGATTGCCCGCAGGCCCTCGCTGAAGGTGTCAAAGCCTCTGGGCATGATCATGAATTCCTGAAAATCGATCGGGGCGTCGCTGTGGGCGCCACCGTTGATGACGTTGGCCATCGGCACCGGCAGGACGTTGGCGTCCGCACCGCCGAGGTGGCGGAAAAGCGACTGCCCCGCCGCAGACGCCGCCGCCTGGGCGCTGGCCAGCGACACGGCGAGAACGGCGTTGGCCCCGAGGGTTGCCTTGTTGTCGGTGCCATCGAGGTCAAGCATGGCTTGATCGACAGCCGCCTGGTCGACGGCATCGATACCTTTGAGCGCAGGCAGAATCTTTTCATTGATGTTGGCGACGGCCTGCCGAACGCCTTTGCCGAGATAGCGGCTCTTGTCGCCGTCACGCAGTTCGAGGGCCTCGTGTTCGCCGGTGCTTGCACCGCTGGGGACGGCGGCACGGCCAACGGTGCCGTTCTCGAGAGTCACATCGGCCTCGACAGTGGGGTTGCCCCGCGAGTCGAGGATTTCACGGGCCAGGATGCTTTCAATCTTTGTCATGGAATCAAACCGCCAGGACGCAGGCGGGCGGGGATAATAGGTTTCATGCCCATCCCGTCAAGCGGCGGGTTCCCGGGGGGGGAATGCCCTTGGCCGAGTTCAGTGGGCTACTGCTTGGTATCGGGTTCGAGAGGAAGCGCCTCGCCGGCCTCGCCCCACTTGGCTGTGGCGGTGAACTTGCCGTTTTTGAACGTGCCCTCCGTCTTGCGTTGTCCGTTGGTGTGCCAATGAATCGCCGACCCGCTTGGTTTGCCGTTCTCGAACTCAATCGCGCTGCGGAGGTTGCCGTTATCCCACCAGGTTTTCCAGCGGCCATGCTGGAGGCCGTTCCTGTAGGCGCCCTCGGCCTGTTTCCAGCCCTCGAGAGTCCAGCGCTTGGTCTGGCCGGTGTACGGCTCTGACTCGCCGATCACGTTCCAGCGTTGGTCCTTCAACTCGAGACGATGCTCCTCGATGAAGCGTTCGCGTTTGGGCTTGCGAATTGACGGAACGGCGGCAACCGGATCTGGTACTGGCTCGGACTGCACGACGGGTGCGGGAGCAGGCGCCGGATCAAGGGGCTTAGGCGGTTTCGGCGTGGGCTCCGGGGGCGGAGCGGGAGCGGGCTCGATGACAGCCGCTGGCAGTGCGGCCGGTTGAACCGGCTCGGGGACGGGCTTGGTTTCAGGGGCGGGTGCTGGCTCCACAACCGGCTCGACGGCTGGTGCCGGAGTGCTCTGGACGGACGCAGGCGGCGGCGTTTCACCGGGGCCGCAGCCGACGAGCAGAGCCAAACCGGCCATTTGGAAGGGTAACAATCTCACGCGGCAAAACTCCCCAAGTACACCGGCCAAGGCAAGACCGATCCGTCTGGCCAAGCACGAAAAATCCAGAATCAAGGCGTACTCGGGCTACCTCTAGACCCACCTTCAGGCGCACTCACGGAGGCTCCCCCGCTAGAACCGCCTCCGCCAGTTGAACCGCCTCCGCCAGTTGAACCGCCTCCGCCAGTTGAACCGCCTCCGCCGGATGAGCTGCCACCGCCCAGGTTGCGAAAGTCGCTCGCAGTGCCGCCGCCGGGAGGCGTCCAGCCGTGGGAGCCGTAAGAATATGATGAGTGATAGTGACTGGGGTAGCCTCTCCCATACACGACACCGTAGTTCCGCCAGGCCCGCCGGTTCAGTCTCTGCCGAACCTTAGCCCAATAAACTTTCTCGGGAATATTACCGCCGCTTTCGGAGTAAAAAGTGACCCTTGACTCGGCGCCCGCGAGGTACTCGGAAGTGATTTCCGCCTGGCCGTTTGGATACCACTGGCCCCATGCCCCGTCACGACGTCCATCCTGATAGAGTCCGGCGACGTGTTGGCCGCCATTCTCCGGATACCACTGGGTGTATTGGCCGTGGCGTTTGCCATTTGTCATTTCTCCCTCCCATGCCTTGTCGCCATTGATGTACCACGCCTCGTGTTTGCCAGTGTACGGTTCGTCGGCTCCGGCTGCGTAGTAGAGCCCGTCATCCTTCAGCCAAAGCTCGGGGCGAAAGATGGACACTTGGCCGTTGTGGGCCAGTTGCTTTGCGGACTGACAACCGGCAACCACCAGCGCGACTGCCGCCAATACCGGGAGTTTGAGACGGTTCATTTCATCACCTGTTTATTCGTTCTTTTTCTGTCCAGTTGGGGCTGCGGGAGTAGCGGCGGGAGATTGCCCGGTTTCCACCGGGGACAACACCTGCTCGATGTCGTCCTTCCAGGTGGACTCTGCCACCTTGGCACCGGCCTCATCATATCGAGTCCATACGCCATCCTTTTTGCCGTCTTTGTAGCTGCCCTCCCAGAAAGGCTGGCCATTGGCATGCCAAATCTTCCACGAGCCTATCGGCTTTCCGTTTTCAATTTCCCCCTCCTGCGCTTTTTGCTTGTTGGGATGGTAAACCACACCGTTTCCTGTGAACGCCGTTTCCGCACCTGCCTTGTAGTATAAACCATCCTCACGCTGCTCCAGCCCGACTTCCGGTCGCTGAAAGATGTACAAAAGAACGGCCAGACACACTGCGATAATTGCTATCCATTTCATAAAGGAGTCAGGAGGCTATCGCTGATTGTATAGCCGCGCAAACGTAAAATCACCGTTTGGGCGGGCGCTTGGCTGCGGAATTTCCTTCAACCAAGCGGCTGACTGTTGGAGACTGTGCGGCCATGTCGGAGAACTTGTTTGACTTGAGCGGAGAGGTGGCTGTGGTGATCGGGGCCACGGGTGCATTGGGTGGTGCGTGCGCCGTGGCGATGGCCAAGGCCGGGGCCAAGGTCGCCGTGGCAGGTCGAAACACCGGGCGCGGCGAGGCCCGTGTGGGGGAGATCGCAAATGCCGGTGGCCAAGCGCAGTTTTTTGGCTGCGACGCAATGGATCCTGCCAGCCTCAAATCGTGCCACGAGGCCGTTGGCCAGGCGCTTGGCGCGCCGACGGTGTTGCTCAATGCCGCCGGTGGTAACCACCCGGACGCCATCGTCACGCCGGAAATGCCTTTCGAGAAAATTCCACTGCCGGGCTGGGCCAAGGTGTTTGATCTCAACCTTGTCGGCGGCCTGCTACTGCCGTGCCAGGAGTTTGGGCCGGCGATGTGCCAGCGCGGCCGGGGCAGCATCATCAACATCGCCAGTGTCACGTCACACCTGCCGCTTTCAAAAGTGATTGCCTACTCGGCGTCGAAGGCAGCAGTGCTCAGCGCCACGCGGTTTCTCGCGCGTGAATGGGCCACGAAAGGCGTGCGCGTGAACAGCATCACCCCTGGGTTTTTTCCGGCCGAGCAAAACAAGAAACTGCTGTTCAACGAGGACGGCACACCGAACGCCCGCGCCAAGGCGATCTTCGGACACACACCAATGGACCGCTTCGGTGAACCCAGTGAGCTGGCCGGCGCGGCGGTGTATCTCGCCAGCGAAAAGGCGGCCAGTTTCGTCACCGGTTCCGACATTGTTGTCGATGGCGGGTTCCTGAGCCAAACCATCTGACGCACCATGGGGGTGATCTCCAAAAAAGTTTCCGAGGGCAGACTGCTCACCGTCGAACAGGCGCGCGAGGTCGTGGCCAAAGCGATGCCGGAGGAGGACTATCGCGACTCTAAATTGCTGCTCATCGTACCCGACGGCACACGAACCGCGCCGGTTGGGATGCTGTTCAAGGCAGTCCACGAACAGGTCGGCGGCGTGACCGCCGCACTCGACGTGATGATCGCGCTCGGCACGCACCAGCCGATGAACGAGGAGGCAATCGAATGCCGGTTGGAAATCACCCACGACGAACGCACCGGCCCTTACGCCACGGTGCAGTTCTTCAATCATGCCTGGGACGACCCTGGCGCGCTCCGCGATATCGGCACCATCCCGGCGCAGGAGATCGGTGATCTGAGCGGCGGACTCTTCGAGATGGACGTACCGGTCAAGGTGAACGCAGCGCTGTTCGACTACGATCAAATCATCATCGTCGGCCCGGTTTTCCCGCACGAGGTCGTCGGCTTTTCCGGCGGCAACAAGTACCTCTTCCCCGGCGTGGCAGGCCCGGAGGTGCTGCACTTTTTTCACTGGCTCCCCGCCGGGATCACCACGCCAAAAA
>CAJWPV010000083.1 GCA_913045395.1 uncultured Verrucomicrobiota bacterium
CGAGACCTCGCCGGTGGTGACGATCAACACCCGGGACTTCCGCTCGGCCGGCTTCCGGCAGATCGGGGCCAAACGCGGTAGCATCGGGCATCCGCTGCCGGGCATGGTGGCGCGCATCGTCGATCCCGATACAGGTGAGCCGGTCGTGCTTGGTCAGGCGGGCCTGCTGCTCGTCAAGGGGCCGAATGTCATGCAGGGTTACCTTGGCCAGGCGGAGAAAACCGCCGAGGTGCTGCGCGACGGCTGGTACACGACCGGTGACATTGCGGCAATGGACGAGGACGGCTTCCTGGCGATCACAGATCGACTGAGTCGCTTCAGCAAGATCGGCGGCGAGATGGTGCCGCACATCAAGGTCGAGGACAACCTGCACGAGATGGCTGGGTTGACCGACCAGACGTTTGCCGTGACCGGCGTGCCGGACGAGAAGAAGGGTGAGCGCCTTGTCGTGCTGTATCAAAATCTCGATGAGTCGGCGGTCGGGTCGGTTGTCGAGAAACTAACCAGTTGCGATTTGCCAAATATCTGGAAGCCGCGTAGCGATCAGTTTTTCAAAGTCGAGGCGCTGCCGTACCTCGGTACCGGCAAGCTGGACTTGAAGCAGCTCAAGATCCTGGCCACCGAGTTATCGCCGTGACACTAGCGCGCTTGGCCAAGCGGAAAATAGGCAAAAAATAGGGCTTGCAATGGGTCACCGCCGGGCGTAGAAAAGTCTCCGGCGGGCTTCTTTCGCCGGAACCAATCAGTAAATCGCCACTTAAGGCAGTTGGTTCAGTTCTCTAATTCTGAACAATTCAATTCACGTTTTTCCGTGATTTTCGAGGTGTGAGTAGTTTCAAAGACAACAGTAGGTCGAATAAGAATTCGTCGAACAGGAATAATCCCAACAGGAATTCTTCCCATCGGAGGCAAAATCGCAAGCGGCCTCAAATCGAGGTTCCCGAGACCGGCTCCGGTTATCTGGAAGTTTCCGACAAGGGCTTCGGGTTTCTCCGCTCGGCGGACAACAATTATCAGCCCAAGCCGTCCGATATCTTCGTGACGCCCGACACGATCAAGCGCGCCGCCATCCGCGAGGGCGCCTTGATCGAGGGCAAGCTGCAGCCGCCCCATCGCGGCACCAGTCCGCAGCTCAAGGAGGTCATCAGTGTCAACGGCACCCCGTTTCAGGAGTATGCAGACGTGGTGCGGTTTGAAAACCTCACCACCATCAATCCCATTGAGAAATTCAACCTCGAGACCACGCCGGATGTCGTCGAAACGCGCATCATCGACCTGGTGACGCCGATCGGCAAGGGCACCCGCGGTCTAATCGTCGCCCCGCCACGCACCGGCAAGACGACCATCCTTAAGCAGATCGCCAACGCGGTGACCGCCAACCATCCGGACGTGCAGGCGATCGTGTTGCTGATCGATGAACGACCGGAGGAGGTCACCGATTTTACACGCTCAGTAGACGCTGAGGTGATTGCCTCGTCCAACGACCAGGACCTCGAGACACACGTGCGCCTGTCGCGCTTGGTGATCGACCGCTGCCGTCGCCTCGTCGAGTCCGGCAAGGATGTGTTCGTGCTGCTCGACTCGATCACTCGTGTGGCCCGCGCCTTCAACTCAGTGCACGGTGGCTCTGGCCGCACGATGACCGGCGGCGTGGACGCCCGCGCGCTCGAGATACCGCGCAAGATTTTTGCCTCCGCCCGTAAGACGGAGGAGGCCGGGTCGCTCACAATCATCGCCACGGCGCTGATTGACACCGGTTCGCGAATGGATGAGTTGATCTTTCAGGAATTCAAGGGCACCGGCAACATGGAACTGGTGCTCGACCGCAAGCTGGCCGAGCGCCGGGTGTATCCTGCGATTGACATTCCCAAGAGCGGCACGCGCAAGGAGGAACAACTGTTCCCGCCCCAGCACCTCGACGCGATCCACAAGCTGCGTCGCACCATGACCGACATGAATCCGATCGACGCCATGGAGACGATCAAGCAGGCCTTGGCCAAGTTCAAGACGAACGAGGAATTCCTAAGCACGCTCAAGTAACGCTTGGCCAGGCGTTGACAACTTAAACGAACGGATCCGTTTTTTTTGTCTCCGGCTTATGCTGGATGGGGTAGGACGCTTGGCTTAGCTTGGCATTCGTTCATGGCAACCAAGCGCAAACAACTCCCCGAGCGAAACACCCGGCCGCCGATCGAGCGGATGCTCAAGATCCATAATTTGCTCAAAGGTGAGAATCATCCCAACGCCGGCCAGTTGGCTAATGAGCTCGAGGTCACCACCAAGACCATCTACCGCGACATCGCGTTCATGCGCGATCGCATGGAGCTGCCGGTTGAGTTCGAGCCGGCGTACAACGGCTACTGCTATGCCGGGGAGGTCGGCCAGTTCCCAACCGTGCAGATCAGCGAGGGCGAATTGTTCGCGATGCTCGTCGCCGAGAAGGCGATGCAACAGTATCGCGGTACCAACTTCGAGAAGCCGCTGATGAGTGCCTTCCGCAAGGTCACTGATTCGCTGACCGACACCATCTCGTTCAACCTCGATGATTTCGATCAAAGCATCTCGTTCCGGACCAGCGCCGAGCCGGTTTTGAACCTGGACGTCATCGACGCCCTAGCCAAGGCCGCTGCCGGCAACAAGCAGTTGCAGTTCAACTACCGCAAGCCGGGCGAGTGCAAGGCCGAGTCGCGTGTCGTCGATCCGTACCACTTGGCCAACGTCAATGGCGAGTGGTTCCTGTTCGCGCACTGTCACCTGCGCAACGACATTCGCACCTTCACCCCGGCTCGGATTAGCGACATGCAGCAGACCGGTGAGACATTCAGGCTCCCGAAAAAGTTTTCACTCGAAAAACGTCTGCGCGGAAGTTTTGCCATCGTCACAGGTGAGAAGGAGCAGGAGATCGTGATTCGCTTCAACGAACTTGTCGCCGACTACATCCGCGAGAAACGCTGGCACCCGACGCAGAAGCAGCGAAACCTGGAGGACGGCGGCGTGGAGTTGACCATGCGCCTCGATAGCCTCAACGAAGTGCAGCGCTGGGTGATGACCTGGTGCGGAAACGCCGAAGTCATCAAGCCCCTCGAGCTGTCCCATTCCGTCCGCGAAGCCGCTCAACGCATCCTCGACACTAACAAATCGTAACCAGCCCCTGGCCAAGCGCTGATTCAGGGTTGATTGGGTTGAACAGCACGGGCGTTGATTTCCCAGTCGTATGCTACAAACTTCAAGGGCCATTTTTTCCTTCGCGCTGTTTGCAGGCTGGCTTCGAGTGGTTCCACGGCGTAGCCCAGCAGATAGTCAATCAGTGCTTCCGGGGAGTTGTTTTCACCGGTGAAATCCTCCCTGTACCACTCGAAAATTCGGGACAACCAAACAGCGTTATTTTCCACTCGGACGTTTTTTGAATCGTTGACAAAGTCCCTGGAAGCCATGTCGAGATCTTCTTCCGACCAAGTGCGAGCGCGCAGGGGTGGGCAGGAACCGGATGCGCAGTTCAGCGCAAAATGTATTCGTGCGTCCTGAAGGCGTTCTCGCAGGATTTTGTTTTCCAAGTCATAAAGATTGGTCGTTCGCCCGCCGAGCACGATGGGCGAGTCATAGAAAAAACCCTTGCCGGGAATCAGGAACGAGGTGGCAGAGCGTTTGACTTTGCGAAGGTTTTTCAACGGCCAACGATTCAGGACGCCTCGTACCACCAGCGCGTTGTAGGCTTGAATCCAGTAGGCCCGCCTTGTGGTTGAGTCGGGGAACCACTCAGGATGATTCTCCGGACTGACGTTGGCTAACTGGGTGGAAAAATCCTCCAAGGCGGCAACATCATCCCGATTGTTTTTCCATGCGTGATAATCAACTTTGCCGTCATCGCCAGCGTACTTTTGGAGGAGCGCAATAAAGCGATTGTCCGAATACCCCTTGAATTCCTTTCGAGTCCATTTCACGGGAGGTTGTCGCTCGAACCAAAAAATAATCCCGGCAAACACGACAAAGATCACGACCAAGGTGAGCGGGACGGTCTTTGTCATAATATTGTGCCTGACGGGAAACTAATCGAGCCAAGCACCTTGGCCAAGTGCACAAAAACTGAGATGCTTGGCATCTCTACGTTTAAATATGGCGCGGCGCTCGGTTTAGTAGCGGTAATGTTCCGGCTTGTAGGGGCCACTTACCGGGACGCCGATATAGTCGGCCTGCTCCTGCGACAGGGTGGTAAGCTTGGCTCCGAGTTTGTCCAAGTGCAGGCGGGCGACTTCCTCGTCCAGTTTCTTGTCCAGACGATAAACGCCGACCTTGCGATCCAGGTTTTTGCGGATGTCAATCTGCGCGATGGTTTGGTTTGTGAAGCTGTTAGACATCACGAAACTCGGGTGGCCGGTGGCGCAGCCAAGGTTGATCAGACGCCCTTCGGCGAGCAGGTAGATCGAGTGTCCGTCCGGGAAATTGAAGCGGGTCACCGGGCCGCCGGGGATGGAGTCGTCCTTGATCACCTCGCGGGTGACACCTTCCATCGCCTCGAGTTGGGCGACCTGGATTTCGTTGTCGAAGTGGCCGATGTTGCAGACGATCGCCTGGTCCTTCATGCGGCTCATTTGGTCGGCCGTGATGATGTCCTTGTTGCCGGTGGTGGTGACGTAAATATCCGCCTCTGCCAGGGCGTCCTCAACCGTTGTGACCTTGTAACCAGACATGCAGGCTTGCAGCGCGCAGATCGGGTCAACTTCCGAGACCAGCACGCGGGCACGCTCGTTGGCGAGCGATTCGGCAGAGCCCTTGCCAACATCGCCGTAGCCGCAGACCATCGCGACCTTGCCAGAGACGAGCACGTCAAGCGCACGCTTGATGCCGTCGACGAGCGAGTGCCGGCAGCCGTAAACATTGTCGAACTTGGATTTGGTCACCGAGTCGTTCACGTTGATCGCCTGGAAAAGCAACTCGCCGCGTTCCTCCATCTGCAGCAGACGATGGACGCCGGTGGTGGTCTCCTCGGAGACACCGACCATGGCTTCGGCCACCTTGCTCCAGTGGATCGGCTTCTCGGACAGGACACTTTTGAGAAGGTTTTTGATCACCTGCTCCTCCTCGCTACCGGACTCGGTGTTCACCCAGTTGCTGCCATTTTCCAGTTCAACGCCCTTGTGAATGAGCAGCGTGGCGTCGCCGCCGTCATCGACGATTTGGTCCGGGCCGGAGCCGTCCGGCCATGTAAGCGCCTTTAACGTGCAGTCCCAGTACTCCTCAAGTGTTTCGCCTTTCCACGCAAACACCGGCACACCAGACGCCGCTATGGCCGCCGCGGCGTGATCCTGCGTGGAGAAGATGTTGCACGAGCACCAGCGAACATCAGCCCCCAAGTCAACGAGCGTCTCGATGAGCACGGCGGTCTGCACGGTCATGTGTAGAGAACCCATGATCTTCACTCCTTCGAGCGGCTTCTCGGGGCCATACTTTTCCCGCGTGGCCATGAGTCCCGGCATTTCCTTCTCGGCAATGTCAATTTCCTTTCGGCCGAAGTCGGCCAATTCAATGTCGCGGACGGCGTAGTCCGTAGTCGGTTCAGTGAGTGTGGTAGTCATACAAAAAATCTTATTTGATAGCTCGCTTGAGCGCAGCGACCTTGTCTGTCTTTTCCCAGGTGATGCTGTTCAAGTCATCCTCTTTTCCGAAGTGACCATAGTTTGTGGTCTTAGAATAAATCGGACGGAGGAGTTTGAGCTGCCTGACGATATCAGCTGGTTTAAAGCTAAAAACTTTTTCGGTGGCAGCTGCGATTGTTGCATCATCCACGACACCGGTGCCGAATGTATCAACGCAGACGGAAACAGGGTCAGGATAGCCGATGGCGTAGGCGAACTGGATTTCGCAGCGCTTGGCTAGGCGGGCGGCGACAATGTTTTTTGCGGCGTAACGCCCCATGTACGCGGCGCTGCGGTCGACCTTGCTCGGATCCTTGCCACTAAACGCGCCGCCGCCGTGCCGGCCCATTCCGCCGTAGGTGTCGACGATGATCTTACGACCGGTCAGTCCGCTGTCGCCTGCCGGTCCACCAACGACAAAGCGGCCGGTCGGGTTGATGAGAATCTGCGTGTCACGGGACAGCATTTTCTTCGGCAAAACTTTTTGGATGACCTGTTTGGTGATGAAGTCTCGGATCGTCTTGTTGGACGCATCAGCGGCGTGCTGGGTGGAGACAACAACGTTGGTGATTTTCACTGGCTTGCCGTCGATGTACTGCACTGAAACCTGGCTCTTGGCATCGGGGCGGAGCCACTTGGCTTTGCCGGCTTTGCGGAGCTTGGTCAGGTGGCTGCCGAGTTGGTGTGCGTACATGATCGGTGCCGGCATCAGTTGCGGCGTCTCGTCGCAGGCAAAGCCAAACATCAGTCCCTGGTCACCCGCACCCTGCTCGGCGGTGGCCTTGCCGGCCGCGGCCTTGGCATCGACACCCTGCGAGATATCCGGACTCTGCGCGGTCAGGTAATTGTTGATGAAGACGTGGTCACCGTGGAACACGTCGTCGCTGTTCACGTAGCCGATCTCGCGGATGGCAGCGCGCACGACCTGCTCGACGTCGAACT
>CAJWPV010000084.1 GCA_913045395.1 uncultured Verrucomicrobiota bacterium
GGCAATCCCGTCCGGCGTCAGCAGCACGCTGTCGCGCCACACGTAGTACAGCCCATCCTCTGCCTCGAAGGCCAGGCGGAAGGTGTGGAACGCGTCGGTGTTGTCGTTCTCATCCAGCACCGTGCCGGTCAGCGTCTGGGTGTTCCCGGTGTTCACCTGCAGGATGTTGCGCTCCACCCCGTTGGCTCCCCAGATGACAAGACCATTGCCCTCATCAGGGGCCAGGCGCACAGATATTTCTACCGTCCACGAGCCGCCGTCGGCGACTCCCTTTTCCCAGACCGATTCGTTGTTGTCGTGCTGCAACCAGCCGTTGTTGGCCGCTGAAACCAGCGACAGGTGTCCGTCGTTCAACTCGAAGTTGGTCGCACCGCCGGCGTTGACCCAGCCGTTGACCAGGGCTTCACCGTCGTAAATATCGCCCGGGGCTGCAACCAACTCAAAGTCCGCCGAGCCCAAAGGAGTGATAATGGGCCCACTGGCAGGGATCACGACGCTGGTTTCTGCAATCGAGTTACCCGCAAGATCAGCCACATTCTTGATGGTCAGGCTTGAGTCGCCTCCATCGACCGTGCCATCCACGTTGAGCACAACAGTTTTTCCATCCTCGAGCACGGTGATGCTCGTGACAGCTGCCCCGGCGATGGAGTAGTTGGCCAAGGAGTTTGCGCCCTGCGTCACCACGTCGCCCGCCGGTGCGTAGGCACCGGTGGTGTCGTAGCGGATGTACTCGAGATCGACAATACTCATCGGGATGTTCGAGCAGCAGTCGCCCACGATGAACCGGTTGGAACCGGTGCCGGCTTGCGGCGGATCCCCGTCAACATTCAGCAGTTGGCCGTCCCGCCACAGGTAGTAATTGCCACTTCCGGCCTCGAACGCCATCCGGAAGGTATGGAACGCATCGGTGTTGTCGTTCTCATCCAAGGCTATCTTGCCGTAGTTTCGGGTGTCAGCGGTGTTGATCTGCATGATGCCACGCTCCTTGCCATTCGCACCCCAGATGACGATGCCATTCCCGTCGTCGTCGGCCAGGCGCACCCGAATCTCCGCCGTCCACGAGCCGCCGGCAGCCACGCCCTTCTCCCAGACCGTGTTGTCGTTGTCATGCTGGAGCCAGCCGTTGTTTTCCGGCGAATTGATGGCCAAGAACCCATCATCCAGCTCAAATTCGAGCGCGCCGCCGGCATTGACCCAGTCGCCCAGCAGGGCTTCCCCATCATAAATATCCTTCGCGGCAGCCGTGACCTCGAACTCAGCCGAGTCGCGCGGGATGGTCGTGGCGACCGCACCGTTATCGAGGCGAAGCGGCTCGCTGAACTCGACCGTGACCAGATTCCCCTCGGCGGTGATCGAAACCACTGTCGGGGCTTCGTCATCCACCGCCACCGTCAGCGTGGCCTCGACGGAAACCACTTCACTGCCAGGCACGCTGCAAACCACGGTGTAAACCGCCCCGGTGTCGTTGATCGTGTAGCCGGACAACTCCAAGACTGGGCCGGTGGCCCCGGCGATGTCGGCACCGTTCTTCCGCCACTGATACTGGACATGCGACCCCACGGCCGAGCTGCCCTCTGCGCCAACGGACAGGCTGACCGTTGCGTTCAACGGCGCCGTTAGGTTCTGCGGCTGTGCGGTGATCTTGACGCTCGAGCCGGAGGGATCGACGTACGTGCCGGTGTACTGGCCCGAAATCGGCTGCAATTTGCCGACGCTGATTGTCTCCTCGTCGTCCCAGTGGCGCCAGGCAACCTTGGCGCCGTCGCCGCCACCGCCTTCCTTGTAAATCAACTCAGTGTAATAACGGTTGCCGGCCTCCAACGGATCAAAGGCATATCCCTCCTCATCGCCGCCCCCCTCGAACTGGGTGCTCCAGCTCAGCTCCTGTGCGACGAATTCCAAGTTTTCCCTGGTGTCATCCGTGCTGACATAGAGTTCCCCGGCGTCATCGCTGGCAATGAAAAAGGCGTATTCCCCGTCGCGATCCGGGAACAGCCAGCCGCTGATGCGCGCGCCGTAGTTGTCGCCCTTGCTGTCGAAAGCAGTCTTGGTGTCATAAGCGGTCAGGTACAGCACCTCGTCCACCGCGTTGTTCTCGTATTTCTCATCCTCATACAAATCCTCCACATGAATACCGGCTATACCGGCGAAATATTCAAACTTCAGGAAGCCACGCGCAAAGACGAACGCATGAACATCCACTGAGGTGCCCGCGGCAATGGCGTTGCCGGACTCGTCCTTCACACCGGCAACCGAGAGGCTGTACACATTCCCCTCCGCCTGTTTGCTTGTGGTCAGCACCACGGTTGAGGAATCCTTAAGGGCAGCCTTCTCCACGCTCAACGCGTCATCGGCGAATGAGTAGTTGCCCTTGGCCACGGCGCTCGATGCATCCACTGGCTCTGAGAAAACCACGGTCACCGTGTCGAACGTGTCCGAGGCGGATGCGCTCGTGATCGTCGGCAGAACCTCATCCACCAGAACTGTCAATGTAGCCACTTCCGTTTCGACGTCCTCAATCACATTGCCACCAAGCAGTTTATATTCACCGGCGTGATCCTTGGTGACGAATTCGATTGTGTATGAGCTACTGACTGCCCCCTCGATAGCCTCGCCGTCATTGAGCCACTGGTAGCTGGTGATCGGGCCGTCAAACGCCGCCGAGAAGGTGACACTGTCCCCCACCTTCACCGTGGCGCTCTCCGGATTCCTGGCCACCTTGGCCGCAACCGCAAGCGGGGAATACGAGCCGGTGGTGTCGTAGCGGATGTACTCTAGATCCACCGTCGTCATCGGAACGTTTGTACAGCAGTCGCCGACAATAAACCGGCTGTGAGCCGTGTTGGCCTGGGCGGCGGCGGCGTCGGTCAGCAACGCGCCGTTGCGCCACACGTAGTATAGGTCGTCGTCCCAGTCGAAAGCGATACGGAACGTGTTGAAGCCGCCGGTGTTATCGTTCTCATCGATCACCTCGGCGTTGAACATTTTCGTGTTGTTGGTGTTGATTTGAAGAATGCCGCGCTCGGTTCCGTTGGCGCCCCAGATGACAATACCGTTGCCGTCATCGGCGGCCAGGCGCACGCGAATCTCCGCTGTCCACGATTCACCATCCTCGGTGCCCACCTCCCACGGCGACTCGTCGTTGTCGTGCTGTATCCAGCCGTTGTTTTCCGGCGAATCGATGGTCAGGAACCCATCGTTGAACTTGAACTCCAGCTTCCCACCGGCGTTGACCCAGCTATTCAGCAAGGCGTCCCCATCAAAAATCTGCGAGGCACTGTTGTTCACCTCAAATTCGGCTGAATCCTTCTCGACCGGCTCTGCCTTGGCCAAGCCGGTGGCCAAGGCTAGTCCAGCGACGAAACCCCACGCTGCCCGACGGCATCCTAACCTTAATCTATGGTTTCTGTTCATTATTAGTTTATGTTATAACATGTCTCGCTCCCCATGAAGGAACGTATGCAAGTCGCCGCAAGTAAACTCAAGCATATAACCCGCCCCAGCCGGTTGCTGTTGAAGTCCCGTCAACCGCTTAGCCAAGCGCGGTTGCGGCCCATCTCCAACTCACCTGATTTTGATGGACATCCAACCCGTCAGAGACCATACTACGCGTTGCGAACCAATACATCGATCAATTGTCAAAGTCGATTCGCTGGCCTGAATTCACCACGTTATAAAAACAACCAAGCGCAACGGGTTCACACTCATCGAGCTGCTGGTGGTGATCGCCATCATTGCCATTTTGGCGAGCCTGCTGCTTCCGGCGCTGGCCCGGTCCAAGGCCAAGGCAAACAATGTCAAGTGCATCAGCAACCAGAAGCAAATCGGCTTGGCCTTCATGATGTATGCGGGGGACAACGATGAGTCCTACCCCGCGCTCACCAACTGGGCGACTTCCGGGGGGAAACAAGGGAAAAGGGACTTGTACAGCGGAAAAACGACCCCTCAGCGCAGGCCACTGAACAAATACGCGGCATCGGTCGGGGTCTTTTTATGCCCATCGGACAAGGGGGATTCATTGCACAACATCGATCATTGCTACACTGCATGGGGAACCAGTTATCTGCCCCAATTCAGCCACGACTCATTCAGGGTGAAGATGGTTTGCGGTGTTCAAAATGACCGGAACAGCCGTTCCATCAAGTCAGGACAAATAGCCAGAAGTCCCTCAAACAAAATCATCCAGGGCGATTGGACATGGCACCCCAACCGGACCAAGGACAATCCCAAATATCTCTGGCACACCGTCCGCGGGCACTTTCGAAATAACATCCTGTTCGGGGATGGACATGTTGATTTTTTCAAGTTCCCCAACGAAGCTCCCAGCTGGATTTGGTCTCCCCCGCCAAATTCCTCATGGAAATGGTGGTGAAACTATCGCACACACCCGATGAAAAGCGATAAAGGGAATTGGCAATAAGATCGTCATTATGAAAATACCCAGACGCAGCGGCTTCACCCTCATCGAACTCCTCGTCGTGATTGCCATCATTGCCATCCTGGCCGCGTTGCTGTTGCCCGCCTTGTCAGGCGCCAAGGAACGAAGCAGGAGATCCGTCTGCAAATCCAACCAGCGTCAGCTTACACTGACAATCCTCATGTATGCGGGTGAGAATGAAGGCAAGTTTCCGACAGGACTTCGTAACAACAATATGTCCCACTACACATTTATCAGTGACAAGGTGTTCCTCTACCTTCGCGACAAGGGCAGCCTGTCCACCAATTCATTCTCCTGCCCCAACAAGCAGGATTGGTTTCGCAGGGGATCAGTTGGTTACCGTCTCGGCTACTACTACCTGTGGGGGCATAAGACCCCGAAAGAGCCCAGGAACTATTCGCCCCCACCGCGGGGCTCCACCGCACCGATACACTGGGACTCTCCAAACCGGGACACCGATCCGCCGGTCTGGGCCATGATTGGCGATGTGGTTGAAAAAGGAACCTTCACTCCCCCGGTGACCTCCAGCCCGCACGGACCTGGGGGGAGTGTCAGCAGCAAATTCAACTCCTTTCCCGAGCCAGACAAGATCGGTTCGGAAGGAGGGAACGTGGGCTATGTCGATGGATCGGTGCAATGGGTCAAGCAGGTCACGATGCGACCCCATAACGCGACCATTCCCGCCGGGCGAATCATCGGCTACTGGTGATGCAATAAATAGAAACGTATCGAACAGGGATGATAACCACCGGAATCATGGCTCGATCGATGGAAAGATTTGCCTTCACCATAACCAGGAAGGACAGGAAATATCTATTAGTCAAATGAACACAATCCAAAAGATGTTGGCACGAACCGTGACACAGACGCATTTCTCTCGGACAAAGCAGTGGATCCTGCCGGCGCTTGCGCTGGGCCTGATCACGGCACAATTAACGGCTCAAACGTTCACCGGGGAAGGCAACTGGAAGAACGCCGAGAACTGGAACACCGGTATCCCGGCCGACGGTGCCACCGCCATCATCAACGGCATCTGCGAAATCAGTGAGAACATTGGGCCGGCCAACACTTTTAACCCGACTCGGCTGGTCGTGGGCGAGGGCACCGGGGGCGTGTTGAACGTTACCGGAGGCACATTGAGCGGAGCGCACGGCGGGGGGCTCAACGGCGGTATTTACGTTGGAAGCGGCGCTGGAGGCGTGGGTGAAATGTTCATTGCCGACGGGGCGGCGATGCGTTCGCAGGGGGGCAACATGCGAGTCAAGATAGGCGATGATGAAGGCGGCATCGGCAGGCTGACCATTGCCGGTGAACTCTTGAATTATAAGTTTCTTGAGATCACCAATGGGACCCTCGAGATGCTGCCGACCGGAATCAACAACAAGTTCAACCAACTCAACACGATATCGACCATTGGACCCAACGGAACCCTGGCCTATGTCATTGATGGAGACCAGGTCGGCGCATTGGAGCGTGCCAACGCCAATGGTTTGAATATGGAAATCGATTTTGAGGCGAACCTGCATATTACCTTGTTGGGTGAATTTGAAATTGGTGATTCCTGGACGCTGATGAAGTACCATACCCTCGACGGTGAGTTTGCCCAGGGCCTATCATTCACGAACCAGCAGGGTTTCACGTTTGACATCGATTATGGTTTTGGCGTGGACGAAGAGTTGAAGATCACGCTGACCTCGACCGCCGCCGCGCCTGAGATCAATTCACTCAGAACCCAGCCGCCGGCAATTTTGGTCGGAGAATCAAGCACGCTCGAGTGGTCGGTGGGCGCCTTCGACAGCCTGGGCATTGACCAGGGAATCGGCGATGTTGCCGGCAGCACGACTGGCGGACGCGGCAGTGTGGAGGTATCGCCCGCTCAGACCACCACCTATACACTGACTCTCAGGAAAAGCGGGATCGAGATCATCGATACAGTGACCGTTGTTGTCGAGGAATCGCCCTACATCGGTCTCCTCGAAGCCGGCGAAACACTACTGGTGCCGGGCAATAGCACGACTCTCAGGTGGAAGGTGGATGGGGCTACGGACATATCCATCGCCCCGGACATTGGCAGCGTCGAGTCTGTTGGGGGGATCAGCCTGACACCCGGTGAGACAACGACCTACGAGTTGACCG
>CAJWPV010000085.1 GCA_913045395.1 uncultured Verrucomicrobiota bacterium
ATCGACCTCCTCCGCAAACACGGCGGCAAGACGGGTGAAGAATTGAAAGCTGAAGCTGCGAAATGAAGGCCGAATCAAGACGGGCATTCACGCTCATTGAACTACTGGTGGTGATCGCTATTATTGCTATCTTGGCAAGTATGTTGTTGCCAGCTTTAGCTCGTGCGAAAGGGAAGGCAAACCAGATCAAGTGCCTTAGCAATGTTCGCCAGCTGCACATGGGGCTTCAGATGTATATTGACGATCATGACGATCATTTTCCTCCCCGCATTTCAGGGCGAGAAAATTGGATAAGTTCTCTTAAGCCTTACTATGTCGCATACGCGGTGATTAAATGTCCATCGGATGGATTCTCTGCTAACCACGGATTTTTGATAAATGGATTCAATGATTTCTTTGCCGTCAGACTTACCAAAGAAGTATTCGAGAAATGGAAATGGCCGATTGGCATGAAGATGTCCAATATACCTGAACCCTCCAACACGATCACATTCGGTGAAAAGCGCAAAGGATCAAGACACTGCCACATGGATTTTTATCAAGGGAAAGGAAATGACGTGAAGGAAATTGATCAGGCCAAACACAGTGGTGGAAGTTCAGATACAGGTGGTGGTTCTAATTACTCCTTTGCAGATGGCAGCGTCCGTTTTATGAAAAATGGCACCACCTTGAGTCCCGAGAATTTATGGGGCGTCACATATCAGTTTCGAAAAATCCTGCCAAACTTAAATAGGGAGGCGGGCGATGATTGACAGCAGCGCCAAAAGTATCACCTATTAAAATAATCAAAAAACTGAACTTTGAGCAACATGAAATACCTACTACTCACAACTGTCGCGGTCACGTCGCTACTGCCCATAAACGGCTTCGCCGGGCCAATTCACAATGCTGCCTTTAGCGGAAATGCCGAAGTCGTCAAGCACTACATCGATGCTGGCACGGATGTGAATGTGATGAATAAGCATGGATGGACGCCTTTGCATGAGGCAGTTACTGGGGGACACAAGGATATCGCCGATCTGCTAATCGCCAAAGGTGCGGATGTGAATGCAGAGGAGGCAAAGAATCGAATTACCCCATTGCATTGGGCAGTTTGGCGCGGTCGCAAGGAAATCGTCGAACTGCTAATTGCTAAAGGAGCCGATCTGAATGTAAAAAATAAGGATGGAGGGACTCCTTTGCATAATGCTGCCTGGAAAGGTCACAATGAAATCGCCAAACTGCTTATTGTAAAAGATGCGGATGTGAATGCGAAGGATGTTGAAGGACAAACACCACTAGATTGGGCTGAAGAAGAAAAGCACAAAGAGATCGCAAACCTCCTGCGCAAACACGGCGGCAAAAGTGGATCGGAATTGTGACGGCGTCTTTTACCCCTAAACCACCCCACTCCACCACTTGAACGCTGGCAGATCCTGTTTCATCGGCAACTGTTAATCAGTTGCATTTAAAAATGACGGTTGCGCGCTAGCGACTTCACCTGATCTAACATGACTCGAGGCTGAGGATGATTTCGATTCCAGAATTGCTTTTAGATTGTATGTTTGAATTCAGAAACCGGTGCCTTTGGTTTTGGTCTGAATTCGGCAGAGGTACATGTCGGAGGTGAGGTAGAGCACTGAACCGTCGTTGCCCCAAGCGATGTTGGCGATGCTTTCGCCGGTGACGAGGCGGCCGAGCAATTTGCCTTTGGGCGAGAGCACCAATACGCCGCCGGCGCCTGTGGCGAAGACATTGCCTTTCGCATCGACTTTCAGGCCGTCGCCTCCACTTCGGGGAACACGATTATCCTTGGAGGAATCGAAAAACGCTCTTGGTTCGCCGAGATTGCCGTCTGTTTGCACGGCGAAGGCGCGCCAGACCGGATCGCTTCCGTCGCTGTTGGCCACGTACAATGTTTTTTCATCCGGCGAAAAGCCGATGCCGTTCGGCCGGGACATGCCTTTGTACTGGACGGTAACGATGCCATCTTTTTGCAGCCGGTAAACGCCGCAAAAATCGATCTCGCGCATCGGGTCCTCGGCGCGCTTGGGCAACCCGTAAATCGGATCGGTGAAGAAAATATCTCCGTTGCTTCGGATGGCCAAATCGTTCGGGCTGTTCAGTCGTTTGCCGTTCCATCGATCGGCGAGGGTGAGTTTGCCGCCGCCCTTGGTGACAACTGAGATGCGGCGGTCACCGTGTTCGCACATCACCAATTGGCCTTGAGCGTCGAGGGCGAGTCCGTTGCTGCCGGGTTCGCGTCCGTAATCGGCAATGCCGGTGTAACCAGCCGGTTTCATGAACAGTGATGCGCCAACGCCTTCCTGCCATTTCATCACGGCATTATGTGGGATGTCCGAAAAGAGCACGTAGCCGCCGAACTTGTTGTTTTCCTGCGGCACCCAAACGGGGCCTTCGGACCAATCAAAGCCGCCGCAGAGCACTTCGATCTTGGCGTCTTTTGCGATCAGTTTATCCAGCGCTGAGTCAAACCGATCCACTCGTCCGATGTGTGCGAAGTTGGTGGTATTCTGTCCGGTAACCGTGCCGTGCAGGCAAATGAGTAGTAATGCAGTAAAAAATTGTTTCATTTTCAAGTAATCGGAAAGAAGGCCATTCAGCATCGTCGCTGGCTATATGTCGAGTTTTTCCCATATGGCTGCGCTTTGCCAAAAAGCTATGCGGCGGGGCTTTCGGCGGCGTTGAGGTTCTGCCAGTGACGCTCCTGAAGAATCGCCGAGTACAGGCGCCACACGGCAAAAACAGACAGCCCAACGATCGGCAGCGCAATGCCGAAACTCATCGAGTAACCGCCCTGAGAAGCGAGCAGATAGCTCAGGCTGGTGCCGAACATCATCGCGAACACGCCAACGCAGTCCATGCAGGTGTAGTCGGTGCCGCCGTGGGTTTTGCGGCTCCAATCCATCATCACCGAAAACAGCGCCACCGTGGTCATGCCGGAAATAAGATGATCAACCACGACCACAGGCAGTACCGCAGCCATTGTCTGATGCGCCGGCTGCATCGCCAGCAGCATGTAACCCAGAGCTGACACCGCCTGCAAACTGCCGAAGACAAGCAACGCCTGCAGGCGGCCAAGCCGATTGGCCAGGCTGCCGGCCAAGACCGCGCCACCAAGCGCTGCCACAGGCGCCACGACGCCGAGCACGAAACCTATCTGTTCAAGGCCCATTCCCCAATCCTTGAACATTGTTGGCAGCAGCGATCGGATGAAGCCTTCGAGCAACCGATAGGCGGCAACTAAGCCGAGAATCTTCACCACCTTGGGCTGGCGGATGAAGTCGACGATGCCGCCCCAAGTTTTCCTTGGCGCTTGGCCAAGCGCCGACAAGTTGACGGACGAGGACGTTCGGTTCAGCACAATCGGGATCGTGGCCAAGACATAAATCACCGCCATGGCCAGCAGGGCATTGCTCCAGCCAAGAGAGCCGAACAGCATCAGGATCACCCCGCCGCCGAGCACGTAGCCGACCCAAAACGTGCCGACCTGCACGGCGTTGGCCCAGCCGCGTTCGCCGAAGTTTAGCAGGCTAATCGCATGGCCATCGGTCGAGACATCCTGCATCGAACTGAACACGTTGATTAGCAGCACGCCGAGAACGAACATTGAGATCGGCCCGCCGAGTTGCCACAAAGCCAAGCCGGCCATCACGCCCGCGGTGATGAACTGCACCGGGATAATCCACGAACGATACTTGCCCTGTTTCTCCGAGTGAAAACGATCGACCAAGATCGACCAGAGAAACTTCAGCATCCAAGGCGTGTAAAGTGCAGGATAGAAGAGAGCGATCTGCTCCAGCGAGATGCCGCTATCCCGAAATACCACCGGCACCGTGTGACGGAAAAAACCATTCGGAATGCCCTGCGAAAAATAAAGAGCCCCAATCACTCCGATCTTGGTTGTGGTGCTTCGATTCATCGCTGGTAGCAGGCTGGAGAGTGTCGGGGGCAACAAGGCGCGAATTTAATCATGGAGTTCGCCTAAGGCTAGAAGAGCTCTTTTATTTGCATTGCTGAATAAACGGCATGAACAATGCCAGCCACGCCGGCGGCGGCGCAGAGCAGTGTGAGCACGCCGAACACGATCACACGTGTCGAGTAACTTTTCTCGACTGTCGCGCCGCCTTTGTCAGAGACGATCAGCGGCATCGTGCCGTGTCGCAGTACCCAGCCGCCGCCGAGCCGCGAGGCGTCTCCGAAAACGTAGACCTCCTCGTTGAGTTCCAGCGCGGTCTCAGTGTATCTAAGCGTCTTGTTGAAGATCCATCCCTCGGTCTTTTTGTTGTAGCGCGACTCGAGCAGTTGCTGCAAATCCGAGTCGGCGTCGTTCATGAAACCGGAACGAGAGAACCTGTCCTCTTCCACGACGAGCTTGATCTTGCTGGAATCCACCACCGCCTGGCCTGTGTCGTCTTTCACTACAAACGGTAACGTTTGTTCATCTTTGATATAGGTCGCCCAATGATGGGTTCTATTTCCCTTACTATCAGAACTGCTGCGTCGCTCCTCGACGTGGAAGCAGTAGTGCACGCACTTTTGCTGCCGCCAAGGGCTAGTCAGCGCTGCCTCGGAGGTGGCCGTGCGGCCGCGAATCTCCGCCGGCCCCTCGGAAAGCTGCTCGATTGGGCTGGTCTCGATCGCGCGCATGAGTTCACGGATTCGCCTACTCTTTCGCCAAAAATAGAAAAACACCAGGGCCAGCAATGGCCCGGCGATCAATAGCACGTAGGCAATCCAAGATGATTCTGAAGCGGCCAACATTTGAAGAAACGCTCTCAAGTCTTCCTGCCCGGTGCAAGATGGAATACATTGTTGAATGGGGGCTTTGGGAACTTTACTCTGTGGGGACACCGTGATGGTTTTTTTTCGAGAGGTGAATTTGGATTGGCTGGGGAGAGGTTCCCTTGCTGTTGCGTTTGGCTTGGTTGCGTTTGTCCAAACGGTTGAGGCGGCAGCCGAGCGGCCGAATATTTTATTCATCATGGCGGACGATCTCGGATGGATGGACTTGGCCTGCCAAGGCAACAAACTGGTTGAGACGCCGAACATCGATCGCTTGGCCAGGCAGGGGATGCGCTTCACCAGCGCTTACGCTGCGGAGCCGGTTTGTTCGCCGACGCGGGCGGCGGTGCTCACCGGTCAGGCGCCGGCGCGCGTGCACATGACGTCGCATCTGCCGGGGCAATTTTTTCCGAAGGACAATCGGCCTCAGCCGGCGGATATGGTGCCTGCGATTGGTCCCGAACACATTACAATCGCGGAGCGATTGAAGGAGGTCGGTTACGCGAACGCGTTCCTTGGTAAGTGGCATATCGCTCCGAGCGCCGGGCCGCGGGGGAAGGTTGCGCCGGGGCACTCGCCACTGGGGCAGGGGTTCGATATCAATATCGGCGGCACCTCTTACGGTGGTCCGCCGAGTTTCTTTTCGCCATACAGCAATGCGACACTGCCGGACGGCGAGCCGGGCGAGTACCTGCCTGATCGGCTTGTCAACGAGGCGATCAGTTTCATCCGCGACCACAAGGCCGAGCCATGGATGGTGCATCTCTGGTTTTACACCGTGCACTGGCCGATGCAGGCACCGAAGGAGTTGCTCAAAAAGTATGCCAACCGCACCGGCCCCGGACTGAACGACACGCGTTACGGCGCGATGATCGAGGCGATGGACTTGGCCGTTGGCCGGTTGCTGGCGTCGCTGGAGGCGTTGGGCTTGAATGATGAGACGCTGGTGGTGTTCACGAGTGACAACGGCGGCTTCTCGGGGGTGTCCGACTGTCGGCCGTTGCGCGAGTCGAAGGGGCACCTGTACGAGGGCGGCATTCGCGTGCCGATGATCGTGCGCTGGCCGGGGCGAGTGAAGCCCGGTGCGCTCTCGGACGAGCCGGTGGTGAGCATGGATTTTTACCCCACACTCCTGGAGGTCGCCGGTCTGGAGCCGACCGGCCAAAAACCGATCGATGGAGAGAGTTTGGTTTCACTGTTCCAACAATCCGGCAAGCCCAAGCGCAAGGAGCTATTTTTTCATTTCCCGAACTACGCCTGGCACATGGACAACCGCCTGGGCGGCGCGGTGCGATCGGGCGACCACAAGTTGATCCGCAATTACGACGACGGTTCGGTGGAACTGTACAACTTGAAATCAGACCTGGGCGAAACGAAAAACTTGGTCAAGCGGCATCCGAATCTGGCCAAGCGCTTGGATCGTAAACTGGGACGATGGTTGAAGGAAACTGATGCCTGGATGCCCAAGCCGCCAAAACCAAGCGGAAAATAGGAACAGCTGATTTGATGTTACGACGCCGTTTGATTTGTATGATTGCGCTTGGCCTGTCAGTGGCGCTTGGCCAAGCGGCGGCCAAGCGACCCAATGTGCTGTTCATCGCGATTGACGATCTGAACGACTGGGTCGGTTGCCTCGGCGGACACCCGCAGGTGCGCACGCCGAACATCGATCGCCTGGCCAGGCGCGGCGTGCTGTTCAGCAATGCACATTGCCAGGCGCCGATCTGCAATCCGTCGCGCGTGAGCCTTCTGACCGGCGTG
>CAJWPV010000086.1 GCA_913045395.1 uncultured Verrucomicrobiota bacterium
TCAGGCGGCTGTCGCGAATCGACGGGGCGCTGTAGCCGGTGCCGATCTTTTTTTTCCAGACGACCTCTGGCCCGCCATTTGGCCAAGCAGCGAGCAGCCCGGTCTCGGTGGAAGTGCCGTCGGCATGCGGCCCGAGTAATTGAGGCCAATCAGCCGCCTCCACCCTGACCAAGCCAAGCGCGAGTCCGGCGACAGTCAGCAACAAAACACGGTGTGGCTCAGCAATACGGTTCACGTGGTTTTTGTAATCAATCTGAATTCTAGTTGAAACTGAAAATTGAAAATTTTAAGACTAAATCCCACGATTCATTTTCCAGAGCAGCACGCAGCCGATGCCTTGGAAGAGGAAATTAGGCAGCCACATCCAGAGATGCGGCAGCAGGCGGGGATGCCCCTCGAGCGCCTGGCCAAGCACGATGAGCCCATAGTAAATAGTCACCAGCACCAACGCCATGGCAATGCCGATGTTGGTCTCCCGCCTGTGCGCCCGAATGGCCAGCGGGATGCCGATCAGGGTGAAGCCGATGCACGCAAACGAGAGCGCCACCTTTTGATGGAGTTGAACCTGCACCGGCGTGGGGTCAATGTCCTGCTGTTTCAACTCGGCGATGCGTTCGCGCAGTTGGCCAAAGCCAAGCTCCTTCAGTTTAGCGGGGCGTTGCTTTGACTCATCAGGTTTTTTGCCAAGCACAATCGGACCGTACCTTGAGTAAACGAACGTACGCTCCTTGCCGTCACTGAACTCGAAACCGTCGACAGTACGGAGGGTGAGATTTATCTGTCCCGTCTCTTCATCCAGCTCGAGTGATGCTTCCTCTGCGTGCATTCTCAGCTTGAGGTTGCCTGCCTCGTTGTGCTGATAAATCATCACGTCGCGAAGCGTGGCGCCGTCGATCGATCCCACGTAAACTCGGTGCCCAGGGAAGTCGGTGAACCCCTTCTCGGTGAGCAGGGCGGTGGTGTTCTCGAGGCCGTACTCGAACAACATTGCCTTGTAGGCCAGGCGGCATTGCGGTGCGACCTGCAGATTCATCCAGCCGCACAGCGCGGACATCAACACACCGACGACCAGCACCGGCGCGGAGAGCGAGAGCAGGCTGACGCCGCCGGCGCGCGCGGCGGTCAGTTCGTGGTCGGCACTGAACCGGCCGAATACCAGCAGCGTTGCGGTGAGCATCCCCATCGGCAGCGAGTAAACGAGCACGTACGGGATGAGCAGCCCGATCGCTTTGAGCAGGAAGCCGGGCGCGACCCGGCCGGATGCCATCAGCGCGGCGATCTCCTTGAATAGATTACCGAGCAAGAGCACGAAGGTGAACACGACCACGGTCATCAGCAGCGTGGCCAATGTTTCCCGTGTCAGGTAAAAGTGCAGGGTTCTCATCCGGCAAGCGCCTCCGGCGCGCGAGGCGCGCCATTGTTGGAGGCGCTTGGCCAAGCGCGCAAGTTTTATGCGGCGTGACAAGGCGGTGAGCCTACGGTAACATACCGCCATGCACACGAATCCAGATTCCATTTCACGCCGCGCTTTCCTCAGAGAAACCGCCACCACCACAGCCGCTGTTGCCGCGTTGCCGCTTGGCCAGGCGGTCGCTGCCGAGAACGATTGGATCAAGCTTTTCGACGGCAAGACACTCGACGGCTGGCACAAGAACCCGCAGCGCATCGGGCATGGCACCGGTGGTCACTGGTTCGTCGAGGACGATGCGATCGTCGGCGAGCAGGATCCCCCCGGCTCCGGCAACGGCGGCATCCTGTTGAGCGACCGCAAGTTTGGCGACTTTGAGGTGAAGATCGACATGAACCACGACTGGGGGCCGTGCTCCGGTTTTTTCCTGCGTTCCAGCGATAAGGGCCAGTGCTTCCAGGTGATGGTCGACTTCCACGACGCCGGCAACGTTGGGCACATTTACGGCGAGGGCACCGGCGGGTTCAATAGCCGTGCTTTCGATATCAACGGTCAGGTGAAGGACGGCAAGCTGGTGGCGATCACCGGCGGCAACGTCCGCAAGCCAGGCGAGCACGGCTGCGTGTACACCTGCACGCCGGGCGAGTGGGTGAAGGCATGGCGAGTCGGAAAATGGAACACGCTGAAGGTTCGCTGCGTCGGCAAGTACCCGCGCATCACGACCTGGCTCAATGGACAGAAGATCTGCGAGTTCGACGGCGCGACTTTCAAGCACCCGAACTACGACCGGGAAAAGGTGCACGGCACTCTCGGCGACAAAGGCTCGATCGCCGTGCAGGTGCACGGCGGCGGCGGTTGGCCCAAGGGCGCGAAAGTGCGCTGGCGCAACATCCTCGTCCGCGAACTCTAGCGCGGCACCTACAGGTTGGCTTTGACTTGCTCGGCGAGCGCCTGGCCAAGCGCCTGGCTTTTGTTGAGTTCGCCGGTGACGACTGCTTCGCTGTATTGGGTTCCATCGCCGAATGAGAGGCCGCGCAAATAGATTTCCTCGCGGCGCACCTCGGCGTGTGCGGCGAGCGGGCTTTGGCAGCCGCCACCCATCGTGCTGAGAAACGACCGCTCGGCCTCGGCAGAGACCTGCGTATTGAAGTGGTTCAGCCGCTGGCAGAGCTTGGCCAGGCGCTCGTCGTTTTCGCGAATCTCGATGCCGAGCGCTCCCTGGCCAACGCACGGCAGCATTTCGGTTGTCTCGACGATTGTTGCGCAGGTGCCGTCCGGCACGGCGTCGCCCCGGAGCAGGCCGTCTTTGCCGACAGCGAAGTCAAGCCGCCGTAGCCCGGCGTGCGCCAAAACGGTGGCGTCGATCTTGGGATCGATGGCTAGTTTATCGAGGCGGGTGGGAACGTTGCCGCGAATCTCGATGACGTTCCAGTCTGGCCGCAGCTTGAGGAGTTGCGCTTTGCGGCGCGGGCTGCTGGTGGCGACAGTGAGGTCGGTCGGCAGTTGGGCAATCGTCAGGCCGGGAGCAAAGCCACGACGATCCGAGGGGTCGCGGTAAAGCAGGACTTCGCGCGGATCCTCGCGCCTGGTGATCGAGCCGAGCGTGAGGCCGGCCGGCAACTCGGTCGGCAGATCCTTCAGGCTGTGCACGGCGAGGTCGGCGCGATTTTTAACCAGTGCGACCTCGAGTTCCTTGGTGAAGAGACCCTTGGGCAAGATTTGGCCAGGCTTGACGCCCTTGCTTTGCAGTTTGTCGCCTGTGGTCTTCAAGACCTTAATCTCGAAGCTGAGCCCCGGGAACGTCTTGCGGCACTGGGCAAAAATCATGTTTGCCTGTGCGAGTGCAAGTGCGCTGCCACGGGTGGCGATGCGGATGGTGTTCGTGTCGGGCAAAGTAGGGGTTTTTGGTCAGCTGCCGACCTGCTTTTCGCGGAGGCCAAGGTTCGTCTGGCCGGGATGCGCCTGAAGGCTGTCGAGCAGTTCTTTTCTTTTCCCGGCGATAAGGCGTTTGCACAGGTCGAGTTCGGCCTTGCGTTGCTCGATGTATTGGCCGGCGATGCTTTGTAGGTCGTCGATGTTGTAAACGTACACGTTCTCGAGCTGGTTGCAGTCGGGATCGATGTCGCGTGGAACAGCAATGTCCACAAGCAACAGTGGCCGATGTCCGCGCTGCCGCAGCAGGCTCTCGAGTTTGTCGCGGGTGAGCATGTAGTGGGGCGCAGTGGTGCTACTGATGATGATGTCCACATGCTGAAACTCCTCCACCCAAGTGTCGAAGCCGATGGCGCGGCCTCCGAGTTCGGCAGCCAGCGCGGTCGCCTTGTCGTGCGAACGGTTGGAGACGAGGATACTCTGCGCGCCGCGACTCCTGAGGGCTCGAGCAGCCTTCTCACTCGTGTCACCGGCACCGATGACGAGCACTTGCTGCGACTTGAGCGAGTCGAAAATCGACTCCGCCAGCTCCACCGCCACCGAGCTAACGGAAATGCTGCCGCGCTGGATCTGCGTCTCCGAGCGGACGAGCTTGGCTACGTTGAATGCCTTTTGGAATGTCTTATTCAACTGTGCGGCGGTTGCCTTCTCGGCGTGGGCGAGCCTGTAGGCCTGCTTGAGCTGGCCAAGGATTTCCGTCTCGCCGAGCACCATCGAGTCGATGCCGCACGATACGCGGAAAAGGTGGTCGACACTCTTCGGCTCAAGGTGCGTGTATAACGCATGGGCGGGAGCCGGGGCAATACCGTGAAAGTCGCACAAGAACTGTCCCAGCGCTTGGCCAAGCACAGGATTGCTCTCCCGTGTCGCGGCGTAAATCTCCACGCGGTTACAGGTGGAGAGAATCACGGCCTCGTCGGCGATGCCGCGCTGGCGCACTTGGCCAAGCGCGTCGGCGACCTGTGTATTGGAAAAGGCAAATCGCTCCCGCATCTCGACTGGTGAGGAGTGATGGCTCAAACCTGTGACGACAATCGGCATGGCCTACGGGATGGGGGGATTGTGAATGCCCGAGAGCAGGTTCGTCCCCCAGAACGTGAGGATCACAAAGCCGAACGCAACGATGGCCGACCACGCGTAGCGACGGCCGCGTTGGTCGAATTTTAGGTGCGAAACCAGCAATCCGCAGTACATCGTCCATACCAGAAAGGACCAAATGGTTTTTGAATCACCCCAAAACGTCGCGTCCTTCTCCACAAACGCTGCGCCAATACCAACACCAGCAGTGAGCAGCGCCAGGCCGATGACAAGTGTATAAGTAATTATTTTTTCCAGACGCTGGATGGGCGGAAGGATGGCGAACAGTGCTCTTGCGCGGTGGAATTTTAAATTTCTTTCCTGCGTCAAAAACATACTCCCTGCGGTGGCACTTAAACCAAATGCACCATATCCAAGTAAAATGACAGGAACGTGAAGTTTGAACCAGTCACTGGAAAAATTGGGTATATTATCAATGTACTCCGCGTCAAGGCCGGGCCACAGGGCAAAAAGGCCAACACAAAACAGCAATGGAGACGTGAACACGCCGAGGAAACGAAGCTTGGGCAGGAGGGCAAGCGCAAGGCTGCCGGCGGCGATCGTCCACAGGACAAATGTGGTGGCCTCGTACAGGTTGTTCACCGGGCAGTGATGCAGCGTGAAGCCGCGCTTGGCCATGGCGAAGGTGTGGAGCACGAAGGCGGCGGCGAGCAGTCCGAAGTTGATCCAGTTGTCTCGCTGAAAGCCGCGCCGCCACAGGAAAGTGGAGTAAAGCATGCTCGCGCCGTATACAATGACGGCGAACAAAAACCACTGGCGTGCAGGATCCAAAGCAAGGTGCGGCTTGGTCGAGCCGCGCAAGGCGGGTCAGTCTAGGCGAAAACCCCGCCGCATCAAATGAAAGATACGGGCCACTGGATGGTTGTTTTTGGGAGGACAGTCGAAAAGCCCGCTAGCTGGCCGTTGCCTGGTTAAGCGCTTGGCTTACCTCAGCCGCAGCATTTCTTGTGTTTTTTGCCGCTACCGCAGGGGCAGGGGTCGTTGCGGCCGACCTTGACAGCGGTACGCACCGGTTCGGCCCTGGAGACCATGTCGGAGGCCTCGTCCACCATGTCGGAGGCCTCGTTGGCGGCACGGCGCTCTTCCGCGCCGAATGCGCTCGAGCTTTGGTGCACTTCCTGCACCGGGAGGTTCCGGAGGAAACTCTGGAAGGCATCGACACTGGAGGCGCTGCGGAAGATGTTCTGGCAGATTTCAGTCCAGATGTTGACCTGTAGTTCCTGGAACATGTGGTAGCCCTCGGCCTTGTACTCCAGAATGGGATCGCGCTGTCCATAGGCACGCAAGCCAATGCTGTAACGCAGGCTGTCCATCTCGTAGAGATGCTCCTGCCAAAGCCGGTCAATGGAGTTGAGGATTGTGTAGCGCTCCACAGCCACAAGCGCGTCGGAATCCTCGAAGCTGATCTTGAGTTGGTAGGCCTCCTTGGCCTTGGCGGAGATGTCATCGAACAAAAGTCGTTGGTGCGGCGTCATGTCCCGCTCGTTGTCGGTTCCGGCTGCGGCTTTGCCCTCGACCAGGCCGGCCAGCAAGTCGGCGGAGACGCCGACGGGGAAGGTGAGGTTGGCCCAGTCTGAGAGGGACTGGAAATCCCAGTTCACCGGATCCAGTTCGGGATCGCAGAATTCCTGTACCTTGTTGGCGATGACCTCGTCCATGATCCCAATCAGCTTGTCCTGCACCTGCTCGGAGTGCATGACGTCGTTGCGGAAACCGTAGATTTCCTCGCGCTGCTTGTTCATCACGTCGTCGTACTCGAGGGTGCGTTTGCGGATCTGGAAGTGGTGTTTCTCGACATTCTTTTGCGCTGTCTGGATGGAGCGGTCGAGCAGGCCGCTGTTCCCGATGGCTTCGCCCTCGGCGATCCCTTTCTCGACGAACTTGAACAGGCGGTTATTGCTAGCGAAGAGGCGCAACAGGTCATCCTCGAGGGAGAGGAAAAAACGGGTGGAGCCGGCGTCGCCCTGGCGCGCGCAGCGTCCACGCAACTGGCGGTCGATACGACGTGACTCGTGCCGCTCGGTGCCCATGACGTGCAGGCCACCGATGGTTTCTACGCTCTGGCCAAGCTTGATGTCGGTGCCGCGCCCGGCCATGTTGGTGGC
>CAJWPV010000087.1 GCA_913045395.1 uncultured Verrucomicrobiota bacterium
GTCCTGCTGCTCGCCGGCAAGGGCCACAACGGCGATGATGTGCGCGCCATGGCCGAACATCTGCCGGAGCGCGAGGTCAGTCTGCTCAGCGTCACCGACCCGGCCAAGACGCGCCAAAAACTACCGCTGGATCTCGACCCCGCCCCGGCGCTCGTTGTCGATGGCCTGTTTGGTATCGGGCTCAACCGGCCGCTCGACGCGGACTGGATGCATGTCATTGCGCAGGTCAACGCCAAGCGGCTGCTCGTGCTCTCGGTGGACGTACCCTCCGGCGTGGACGCGACCACCGGCGAGGTGCAGGGCGCGGCGATTCGCGCCAAGGAAACGCTGACACTCGGCGCGGCCAAGCTTGGCCTTCTCCGGCCAAGCGCCTCGGAGTTCGTCGGCCGGTTGCGAGTGGCACCGGACATCGGCCTGGTGCCATGTCGTGAAACCAGCGACCTGCTGCTTGGCCAAGCGCAGGATTTCAACCGCTTCCCCCCTGCTCGACCGCTCGACGGGCACAAGGGCACGTTTGGCCACTTGGGCATTGTGGCTGGCAGCATGGGTTACCACGGCGCGGCGGTGCTGGCAGCGCGCGGCGCTTCCCGCGCCCAGCCCGGCCTGATCACGCTGATGACGCCGTTGATGGTTCTTGGGTTGGTAGCGTCACAGCTGCAGAGCGTGATGGTGCGGCCGCTTGTGCCGGGCGAGATCACGTTCAAGTCGATCACCGGCCTGCTAATCGGGCCTGGCCTGGCGGCCGATGATCTGCCGACTGATCTGAAGGAAACCACCGGCGAGATGTGGGTTGAGTCGTCGGTGCCGATGGTGGTGGATGCCAGCGCGCTCGACTGGCTGCCATCGGGCGGACTGCCCGACAAGGCGATTCGCGTGATCACGCCTCACCCCGGCGAGGCGGCCCGGCTACTCGGCTCGAGCGCGGATGCCGTGCAGGCTGACCGGGTCGAGGCATTGCGGGCGCTCTCGGCCAAATTCGGCGGCTGCTGGGTGGTGCTGAAAGGCCAACACACGCTGATCGGGCGACATGAAGGCGAAGTGTTCATAAATCCCAGCGGCAACCCTGGCCTTGGCCAAGGCGGCAGCGGCGACCTACTGGCCGGATACCTGGCCGGCCTGCTTGTCCAACCGCTGTTGCGCGAGGAGGTCGGCCAAACGATCCGCTATGCTGTCTGGCAGCACGGCGCAGCAGCAGACGAACTGGCTGGCCAAACGCCAAACTGGGTGGTGGAGGACTTGGCCAAGCGGATTGGGGCAGTGCAGGCATAAGCCCAAAAAGCCTTTTTGAATGCCTTTACGATCAAAAAAAATTGGCATACCCTCGCCTTTCGTTCTGCCGTGCAGTCCGAGTTGCCAGAGTTAATTTTAGCGCTCCAATGAAACGTGATATTCACCAAACGAAAAGCATTCTCCTGATCGCCCTCGCTTCGGGGCTGATGTTACTGCCCGGTTGCTCCCAGCAGGACACCGAGCCGCAGGTCGAGAAGGCAGCCGAGCCGAAAGTCCAGTTGCCGGACGGAGCGGACAGTGTCGTCTTGATCCCGGTCAAGCTCTTGGAGGATGAAGATCCCAAGCTATTGTGGGAAATGCTTCCGCCCTCATACCAAACGGACGTCACAAACCTGATCCATGACTTGGTAAACAACATGGACCAGCAGATTTGGGACAAGCTGTTTGAATTGCTGCAACAGGCCGGACTCCTTTTAAATGAAAAACAGGATCTGATCACTGCCATGATTGAGGAAAGTCTGGGTGGAACGGGTGCGTCACCGGAGGAGATGCAACAATCGCTCGAGATGATGGGGAAGATGCTAAAAACACTGGTCGAGAGTGATCTGGGCAAACACGCAAAAGCCAAAAGCATGGACCCGGGCAAGTTTCTGGATGAAACCGGCAAGGCACTATTCAAGTTAATTGCCGAAACCTCCAAGCTTGAAGAGGGCGATCCGTGGAACACGGACATCAAGGCCAAGCTAAAGGACATCAAGGTGGAGGTGATTTCTCAGGAGGGCGACACCGCCACAATCAGCGTGAGCGGCATGCCTGATCTACCCGACATCGATGAGTTAACCGCGCAATTGCCTGGTTTTGATGATTCAGAGGTGCCAGGGCTTTCCATGCTCAAGAACGGCGAGCAAGAGGTCGTCAAGGTCGAGGGTAAATGGATCCCAAAAGCAATGGCGGATGGCTGGAAGGAAACCATAACTGGGGCCAGCGAAATGATTAATACCGACCTTAAGGATTTGCTCGGTCCGGAAGAGAAAAAACAGGTCATGAATATTATGAACGCCGTTCAGATGGGGATGACCGGTGCAACCAAGGCGAAAACCCAGGAAGAACTGCAAATGGCAATGATGCAGGCTGTGATGGGAGCTTTAATGTCTGCCGGCGGGGGTGAAGACGGGGGTCTCTTCCAAGAAGGATTGGGATTGCCGGGGCTCGGCGACCAAGACGAGGAGAACAAATAATCACCACTATTTAATTAATCAGTTTAACTAGACAACACTAGGAACCATGAACGAATCTAGAGTAATACTTTTGGCAGTGGCTATAGGGCTTTTTATTCCAAGTAGCTTCGCCCAACAGGAAGACAAACCAATAAGTGAACAGATTCTCGGCACTTGGAAACATCAGACAGAACCAGCAGTATCCATCACATTCCAAGCCGGTGGAAAAGCTCGTGTGAGTTTCGGAGGAGGACTAGTTGGTGTTGATTTAACTTGGAAATTGCTGGGAACAAACAAATTGTCAATGACAGTAAAAAATCCTGCCACAGGCCAAGTTGAAACCTCGGTTTCAACTTTAGAGTTTGCCGGGGACACGGTGACGATAATTGAGGAAGGGGGCGAGAAAGAAGACATCTATAAAAGAACAACGGGTGAATCTCCTGATAGTTCTCTCTTCGAAGCAGCCGTAACGGGGAATCTTGAAGCAGTCAAACAACACATTGCCGCCGGGACGGATTTGAACCAGATAGACCCAAATCCCTTTGGTTCAAAAGGTAGTGCTCTACACGCAGCCGCAGCGTTTGGATATAATGAAGTGGCCGTAGCCCTAATCGAGGGTGGAGCCGATGTGAACCAGAAAGACAAGGAGGGGCAGACTCCCCTGCACATGGCGGCTTTGTTTTGTTATCCAAAAATCGCCCAAGCTTTGTTGAACAACGGCGCAGACAAGACTATCAAGGATAACGACGGCCAAACAGCTCTGGAAATGGTGGAATTCCCATGGGAAATAGTGAAGGGAATCTACGATTTACTTGACGGCATAGTATTTAAGCCCGCCGGCAAGCCGTTGGATCACAATCGAATCCAGAAAACCAGGCCCCAGGTTGCTGCCATCATTCGTAAAGCTGCAATTAATCGTAATGCGGGAAGTGCCAAGGCACGTCAATTGGCCGAGGGCGAGATCAGCCTGACCAACGGCGACATTTTAAGTGGAGAAGTGGCGGATGTGGACCAGAACGGCATTGTCGTGCGGGTGAAGATCGGCGGCTTCTCGCGGCGGGCCAACTGGATGCAGTTGACCCAGGAAAGCCTCAAGAAAATCAAGCTCCTTGGCGAAACAGATCCCAAGCGATACGGGGTGCGGATTAATCGTCAATGGGTCAGCGCCGACCAATTCGCCGAGCCATTCATCGAGCCGGATGAATCTGAAATGGAGAAGAACCTCCTCCCCGGCCCGGTCAGGGGCCTTGTCGAGCCAGAAGTGCCTTCAATCGTGCAAGTCACCTCAAAGATGGCGGCCTACGGCAGCGGGGGTGGCATCGGCCTGCTGGTGGCCATCGCCATCGGGAGCATGGTGGCCGGACTCGGCGTTGCGGCGTTCAGGGAATCCAACGCGCTGCTGGCAGCGGGCGTCTCGCTTGTTCTACCGATCGTTGGCCCGATTCTTTTCCTCGTGAAACCCAAGGTCGAATACGAGGACGACGACGAGGAGGAGGATGAATATGAATACGAGGAGGCCGAGGCCGCGGAAGGGGCCACCATGAGCGACACCGGCGGTGGAGCCGTGGCCGGAATGATGCCGGAGGCCAAGAAGATGAGCTTCGCTCAGGCGGGGCCAAAGCAGGCCGCGGCCAAGCCGCAAACCTGGACACGCGGCGACACGCGATTCGACCGGTCCTTTTTCCAGAACAATTTCCCGAACTATTTCAAGGTGGTGCTCGGAGCGGCAGAGCGCGAGATGGTACTGGCCCTGAAGACCGGCAAGCGCGAATACGTCGGCCAGCGTATCAAGCGCATCTCGGGGACAGACGTGCACATGGAGCTACTCAATGGCAAGGAGCAGAAAATCTCCTTTAGCGAAATTGGCACAGTTGATTTGCGTGCAAAATAGAAATCCGGCCAAGCGCCGCCTGGCCATCCCGTCTTTCCTATGAAACTTCGCACGATACTTTTGTTTGGTTCACCCGGCGCCGGCAAGGGCACGCAGGGGAACATCCTTGGCAGCATCCCCACCTATCTGCATGTCTCCAGCGGTGATCTCTTCCGCAATCTGCGGGTGCAGAACCCGCTTGGCCAAACCTTCCTCGACTACGCCGGCAAGGGGCAGCTTGTCCCCGACGAGCCCACCATTAAGCTCTGGCATGACGACATCGAGAACCGTATCCACAATGGAATCTTCAATCCCGAGACCGACACACTGCTGCTCGACGGGCTCCCCCGCAATGCCGCTCAGGCTCAGCTCCTCGACGACACCCTCAATGTTGTCGGCGTACTGAATCTTTTCTGCAAGGATCTCGACATCATGGTCGAGCGGCTTCAGGCCCGGGCACTGCGCGAAAACCGGCTCGACGACGCCAACCTCGACACCATTCGCAACCGGCTCGAGGTGTATGAGGCCGAGACCCGACCGGTGCTCGAGCATTACGGCGATGACCTCGTTCACACGATCGACTCCACCCAGACACCGGTGCGCGTCCTGCGCGATGTGCTCGCAGTGCTCGCCAATCTCGAGACTTAACCCCGCCTCACCGCCGTGACCCAGCCGATGCGTGTTGTTTTCATGGGAACAGCGGAATTCGCCTGCCCCAGCCTCGCCGCGCTCGATGAATCGCCCGGCATCGAAGTTGTCGGCGTCGTGACCCAGCCGGACCGGCCCAAGGGCCGCGAACTCATTCCCCACCCCCCCGCAGTCAAGCTCGAGGCCGAGTTGCGCAACCTCCCTGTCCACCAACCGGAACGGTTGCGCAGCGACATTCAGTATCTCGAACAAATCGCGCCAGGCCTGATCATCGTCGCCGCCTACGGCCAGATTCTCCCACAGACCATCCTCGACCTTCCACCGCACGGCTGCCTCAATGTTCACGGCTCACTGCTTCCGGCTTACCGCGGCGCGGCGCCGATCCAGCGCGCCATCCTCGACGGCCAGGCCGAGACCGGCGTCACCATCATTCAGATGGACGCCGGCCTCGACACCGGCGCGATGCTCAGCAAAGCCGCCACGCTGATCGAGACAAGCGACAACGCGCAGACGCTGCACGACCGCCTGGCCAAGCTCGGCGCCGAACTGCTGCTCAAGACGATCCCGGGGCACGTCTCCGGCGAATTCACGCCGGAGCCGCAAGATGACGCCCTCGCCACTCACGCTGAAAAAATCACCCGCGAGATGGGCCGCATCGACTGGTCGCAACCGGCAACGCAACTATGGAACCAGGCGCGGGCGTTCACCCCCTGGCCCGGCGTGTTCACCCACCTAAACGGCAGGCTGCTCAAACTGCACGAGCTCGAGCCGGCTGAAGCCGATTGCCCCAGGCCGGGCGTCGTTGGCCAAGCGGATGCCGACGGCATCCTCGTCGGCTGCGGCGACGGGGCGCTCCGCATCATGCGACTCCAAAAAGAGGGAGCCAAGCGCCTGACTGCCGCCGAGTTCCTCGCCGGCAATCCACTGCCGGTTGGCACGCAAATGGGCTGAAAAAAAAGCCGCTTGGCCAAGCACAGCTTTTAGCGGAACATTGCCGGCATGGAAGCGGTTGCCGAACCCGCCCTGCCGGACGCCAACGGACGATTTGGCGAATACGGCGGGCGCTATGTACCTGAGACGCTCATGCACCCTCTGCAGGAGCTGGAGGACGAGTATTTTCGCGCGCAGAACGATCCGGAATTCCAGGTCGAGCTGCAGTATTATCTGCGCGAATTCTGCGGACGCCCCACGCCGCTCTACCACGCCGAGCGCCTCACCCGTGACCTCGGCGGCGCAAAAATCTACCTCAAGCGCGAGGACCTGCTGCACACCGGCGCGCACAAGATCAACAACGCCATGGGGCAGATTTTGCTGGCCAAGCGGATGGGCAAGACGCGCATCATCGCCGAGACCGGCGCCGGGCAGCACGGCGTGGCCACCGCCACCGTCGCAGCGATGTTCGGGCTGGAGTGCGTCATTTACATGGGCGCGGTCGACTGCAAGCGCCAGGCGCTGAACGTGTTCCGCATGCGCATGCTCGGCGCAGAGGTCGTGCCAGTGGAGGCCGGCCAAAAGACGCTCAAGGAAGCTGTCAACGAGGCCATGCGCGACTGGGTCACCAACGTCCGCGGC
>CAJWPV010000088.1 GCA_913045395.1 uncultured Verrucomicrobiota bacterium
TCCTCAGCGACACGCCGGCGAGCTTGGCCAAGTTTCGCCTGCCGGCCGGCCTAATCGTCCCGCCCGCCGGTTTTCTCCTCATTGATGCCAAACTGCATCACAGCCGGCCGGGCGCTCCCGGGCGCTTTGAAATCCCGCAGGAGGGAGGAGCGCTTTTTCTCTCGCAGATCGACAGCGGCTATTTGACCGGCTTGGGCGCGATAGCCAGCTTTGGCCCCTTCGAGGGCACCGCGTCCCAGGGTCTGAAGCAGACTGAAGAGAACAACAGCATCATGGTGTCCCTCCCGATCCCCACCCCAGGCAAGCCCAACACTTCGCGGACCGACAGCGACTCGGACGGACTGCCGGACGACTGGGAACTGGCGTATGGCCTCAAGCCGGAATCCGACGCCGACGCCGGCGCCGACCCCGACGGGGACGGGCTCACCAATCTTCAGGAATACATCTGCGGCACGGATCCCCGGGAACAGACCAGCCGACTTGAGCTGGCGGTGGTTCGCGACAATGTCCAGCTGGAGCTGCGCTTTCAGGCTCAACCCAACCGAACCTACGTCATCGAGTCGCGTGAACGTCTCGGGCTCGGTGAATGGCAAACAGTGCGCACACTTGCCCCGGAAGCAAACAGCGGCGAAGTCGTGGTGCGCGAACTCATCGAAAAGGGCCAACCGGAACGCTACTTTCGGCTGCTGGTGATGTAGTAGACCGGGACAGTTGTTTTATGCGAGTCACCCACCCTATATCTCGACTTTGTTTTGCCGCGCTGGCGCTCCTTCTCGCCGCGCTTGGCCAAGCGCGGGTGAGTGGCGGGATCGTCGTTGAGGGAATCTCGGACAAGCAGGTCGCCAACGGCCCGGTCCGCATCCGCATCAACAAAACCGGCAGCGCCCCGGCGGAACATCGGCTCGACGGCCAACGCATCCCTGCCGGAATCTGGCTGGACATAGCCCATCCCGGCTATCACGAGTTGCGCTCTGTTGAGCGGCCGCCCGGCCCTGGAGGGGAACAAGCCCATTTGGTTCGTTTCGTGATCCAGTCCGCGCGCGGCCAAGCGGAATGGGCACTGCCTCCGTGGACCCCGCGACCCCCGGTCGCCTCCGGCCAGGCGCTCGACGCGAACACGGAAGACGCCGTCCGGCTGGAACTATTCATGCCGACCCGATTCCCGGCCGGGCTGCCTATGCCCGTGGTTGCGATGGTGATGAATCCGCAAAACCGGCGCGTGAACTTCAACGGCCAACTCGAGGGCGAGACCAGCTTCGCGATAAAGCGGGGCGTCGGCTCCGGCTTGCTTTCATCGGGCCAGTCGAAAAAACATCTCTTCAAGATCGGGCCACTGTCCGCGGACAGAACGGTTACCATCGACAATGACGAGTGGCAGGCCGTGCAAGGCGCCATCCCGAAAACAGCGACGTGGGAGGAGAACACCAGAATCCATGTGACCTCCAACCTGACCGTTGCAGAAGGAGTCACCCTCCTTATCCGAAGTGGTTGCGTCGTCAAGTTGGCGCCAAAGATCGAGGTGACCGTGCTCGGCAGACTCATCGTCGAGGGGACACGCGAGGCGCCGGTCGTTTTTTGTCCGGAAACACCGGACGTTCCCTGGGGTGGCATTACACTGAAGGGTGACTCAGCCTCAACGGAGACGAGCTGGACCTTCGTCACCGGCAGCGGAGGCAACCCATGGTGGTTCGTGGCCAACAACATTGCCGGCACACATCGCCAGGAGCAGGCTGCCTTTTTTCTCGGCGAAGGCGCCAAGGGGACGTTCTCGGATTGCTTTTTCATCGACAACGCCGGGCAGGCGTTCCACGGGGAGACTTCTCAACTCACGCTGGACCGGTGCGTAGTGCAGCGGTGCCAAACCGTCGGCCAATTCAACGGCGGTTCCGTGACAATCCGTGACAGTGCGTTGATTGATTTTCCGAGCGACAGCGACACCTTCGAGGACGGGGACAACGACGCACTGTATTTCACCCTCGGCGAACACGAGATCACCGGCACACTCATCGGCTGGTGCAAGGATGACGGCATCGACGCCGGCGGGGATTCACCAGGCACGGTGCACGTTTCCGGTTGTTGGATTGAGAGCTGCTTTCACGAGGGGCTCGCATTGTCGGGCGCCGACAAGATCGTGCACGTGCTCGACTCGGTCATCATCAACTGCGGGCAGGCTATCGAGGTCGGATACCTCTCGCCGAACGTCACGCTGGAGCGCTGCCTCCTCACCGGCAACGGAATCGGAGCCCGCTTTGGCGATAATTATGACGGCGCCCATCTCGGTTTTCTTTCTATGACCAGCTCTGTTTCCATATTCAATCAACGCGATGTCTGGGGCATGAGCCGGAATTTGTGGGCGGAGAAAATTTCGAGGATGAAAATCGAGGGCAATCACCTATCCCGTCTGCACGATTCGTTTCCCGATAACAGGGTTTGGGAGCCCGCCGAGCATCCCGGGTTGCTCTCGCCCTTTTTATCGCGATCCCCGTTTGTGACCGGCGTTGGTTTCCGGGGGTGGGACCGGCTCGTCGCCCCGAGCCGGATAACTATTGGCCTGAGCCGGCCAGCGACCGAAACGGTACAGATTCGTTTCAAGGTTCGCACGGTGGATCAAAACGGAGATGCCGGCAGCGCGTTTGCAGATGGAAAACTTGAGTTTCAGCCCGGGGAAACGGCGAAGGAGATCTCGCTGCAGATTCCCGGCATCGCGAAAGCGGATTCCTTCAGGGTTGAATTATCGGAGGCGGTGAATAGCAAGCTGACCGGCCCAGCGTCCGTGCTCTTCCAGTCGCAAAAAACAGGCACGCCGCAAACGTGGATCGCGTCAAAATCAGCCCAATGGAAATGGCTCAAGGGCGTGAAGGAGGCTTCAGAGCCAAGGGATGCATGGCAAAAACGAGAGTTCAGCGATGCAGCGTGGACGCCCGGCACCGCTCCATTCGGATACGGCCGGGAGGGTTTGCAAACCGTGCTGGACGACATGCGAAACAATTACACCACTGTGTATTTGCGGCATGAGCTTGAGCTTGGCTCGCCGGAGTTCACGGGCTCGTTGTGCTTCGACGCAAAGTACGACGACGGCTTCGCCATTTGGATCAACGGACTCGAACTGGCCCGCGTCGGCCTGCCAGCAGGGGAGCTGCCGTTTAACGGAAGAGCCAGCGAGTCGGACTTCGCCCCAAGGCAGTGGAGTACCGTTGTGCCCGCCGCCACCGTCTCAACACTTATGCCTGGAAAAAACATTGTCGCCGTCCACCTGTTCAACACGCGGCCGGACAGCACCGATCTGTTTTTCGACCTGTCACTGACCTCAGTCCAATCGACCGATACCGACAAGGACAGCCTTCCCGACGAGTGGGAACAGCGCGTGATCCGGGCCAAAACCGACGATGCCGTATCGGGGATCGGCGACGTCCGGCCAAACGATGACTTTGATGGGGACGGCTTGGCCAACCACTGGGAATTCGCAGCTGGAACGGATCCGCTCAATCCCTTCAGCGCGATCCGGCTCAAGTCGGTGCGCGGCCTTGACGGAGTCACACAACTCCATTGGCAGGCCAAGCCCCATCGAGTGTACCAACTTCAGGGCAAACGCCGCCTGGCCGCCAACGTGTCGTGGGAAACCGTGAGGCAGTTCCTGCCGGTTTTTGCTCCGGCTGGTGAACTCAGGGTGACTCCTTTGGATCAATTTCAATCGCAGTCTGGTTTTTTCAGATTACGTCTTGCGGGGGATTAGTAGCGGCACGGTATGGAAGTTCATCATCAAACAAAACAGGGAACTGGTCTGGGCGCCATGCTGCTGAACGGTTGTTCAAACTTTCGCTTGGCCAAGCGGGCCCTGTTGTCCGCCACCTGCTGGGTTGCAGCGTGGCCGTTGTTCGGCGACATGGTGATCAACGAAATCCATTATCACCCCGCATCCGATGATGTCCGTGAGGAGTTTGTGGAACTCCACAACACCGCCGACGAGGCGGTCAGCTTGGACGGCTGGTCGCTGCGTAGCGGGGTGCGGTTTGATTTCCCGAAGACCACCGTGCCGGCACACGGCTATTTAGTCGTCGCGGCGGATGCCGACGTGTTCGCGTCCAGGCATCCCGGCGTCCAGCCGGTCGTTGCCGGATGGAACGGCATGTTGAGCAATCGGGGGGAAACCATCCGCCTGGAGAATGCCAACGGCAAAACCATAGATTCCGTTTCCTATGCCGACGAGGGGGAGTGGGCGGTCCGGCAGCGGGACCTGCCCCACTACCAGCATCAGGGCTGGGATTGGCTGGCGGAACACGACGGCGGAGGCAAATCCCTAGAACTCATAAACCCGGGCATCTCCAACAAGCATGGACAAAACTGGGCAGCCGGCACCGTGGAGGAAGGCACGCCGGGGACGGTCAATTCCGTGTTCAACGCGGATGCGGCGCCGATGATTCTCAACGTCCGTCACTCGCCGATTGTGCCGCAATCCTCAAGCCGGGTGCACATCACTGTGAGACTGGTTGACGAACAGAAAACCGGATTGGCTGCCGACCTGTTTTATCGGCCGGACCCGGCGGAGGATTACCTGACGGCACCCCTGCATGATGACGGCACCCACGGGGACGGACTGGCCGGCGACGGTCTGTTTGGCCTGTTCATCCCGGCTTTTCCGAATGGCACGGTGGTTGAGTTTTATATTCGTGCCCGGGATGCGCAGGCCCACTCCAGAATTTACCCAGCGGTTGCCGTGCAGGAGGACGCCCGCCGTGCGAACCTGCTTTACCAGGTGGACGACTCGCTGGCGGACGACTCCCTCCCCTTTTTCCGGATCATTATGACACAGGCTGAAAGGGACTACTTCCTCAGCATGGTAAAAAACTCAACCGGCCGTTTCAGCGACGCGCGAATGAATGCCACATTCATCTCCCGGATGAGCGGCAAGCAGGAAATTCGCTATCTTGCGGACATCCGAAACCGCGGCAACGGGAGCCGCTGGAAAACACCAAATAATTTCAGGGTGGACTTCCCTAGTGACACCCCCTGGCACGGTGTGGAGAAAATCAACCTCAACGCGCAGCATCCACATATCCAACTTCTTGGCAGCGCGCTGTGCCAGCAGGCAGGGCTTCTGGTTTCACGGTCGCGCCTGGTTCGTGTCAGGCTCAATGGCGCAGACTCCGCCGTGGCCGGATATCCCATGTACGGCACCTATGCACATAACGATGTGGTCGACAGCGACTTTGCAGGTTTCCACAACCTGGGCCCGGTGAACATTTACCGCACAGTGCGAACAGGAAGCATGGAGGCCGACTTTGCCTACCTGGGAGAGGATCCTGAACCGTATCGGCAGGTTTATTTCAAGGAAACCAACGCCGCCGAGAATGACTGGCGGGACCTGATCCAACTTTGCCAACTCCTGACTGAAACCCCGGAGGAGGAGTTTGTCTCATCTGTCTCGGTGTCGCTGGATGTGGACAACTGGCTGCGTTTTTTTGCTATCAACACGTTTTTCGACAACCGGGAATCCGGGCTGGCTAACGGAATCGGGGATGACTTCATCCATTTCAAAGACATGCACACAAACCGGCATGTCCTTGTTCCATACGACCTCGACACCATTCTTGGCCGGGGCGACACAGCAGGGAGCCCTACGGCCGGACTTTTCCGGGCCGCCGAGCCGGCGCAAGCCAGCGGACACTTGACCAAGCCGGATCAGGTGGCCCGTTTCCTCAAACACCCGGCGTTCGTGCCGCGCTATTTCGCCGAGTTGCAAAGGCAGGCAGAAACCGTTTTTTCGGAGGATCAATTTTCTGCGTTTGTCAAACAAGTGATGGGAGGCAGGGCGGATGAATCGGAAATCGAGCGGTTGAAAAGTTTCGTTGCCGCCCGTCGCGAGTTCATTCTGACGGAAATCCCACAAACGCTGACCCTCTCGACCGACCTGCCATTCAAGCAGGGGCATCGCATCTCAGAAACCTCCCTCGTTGCCCTGGAGGGCCGGGCGAACGCCCTAGCCACCCGCTCGGTCACGGTGAATGGCATCCCGGCAGACTGGGAGGCCTGGGAGGCCAGATGGAAGGTTGACGCTTTTGAGTTGCAGCCGGGACTCAATCATCTCTCCTTGAGAGCCTTCGATGCGAGCCACGACGAATTGGACCGCCTCGAGTTCGCTGTATGGCACGAGACCGGAGCGCACCAGCTGGTCAACGCGAACATCACGACGGACACGTTTTTATCCGCCGCTGCCGGACCGTGGTTTTTCCCCGGCAAAACGATCGTACAAAAACAGGCTATACTCTCGATTGAAGCGGGTGCCATGGTGTATTTCGGAGAGGATGCTCAACTCGAGGTACAGGGAGGGCTGACGATCAGCGGAGAGCCCGATAGGCGCGCCACCCTGACCCGCCCCCCCGGCTCGAGTCATCGATGGCGCGGTATCCGGTGGATCGATTCCACCCAGGCAAACAGGTTGGCACACGTGAATATTTCCTCCGTCACTGCCGACACCGCC
>CAJWPV010000089.1 GCA_913045395.1 uncultured Verrucomicrobiota bacterium
TCTCTGATATGAAGGGCAAGGTGGTGCTGATCGATTTTTGGGCGACTTGGTGCGGGCCGTGTGTTGCGGAAATTCCCAATGTCAAAAGAACATACGATAAGTTGCATCCAAAAGGCTTTGAAATTGTTGGGATTTCGCTCGACAGCAAGGAAAGTGCGCTTCGCCGGTTCGTGAAGGAAAAAGAGATGCCATGGCCGCAATATTTCGATGGCAAGGGGTGGAAGAACAGCATCTCGACAGCGCACGGTATCCGCAGTATTCCGGCCATGTGGTTGGTGGATAAACAAGGCAACCTCGCCGACCTGAACGCCCGCTCTGATCTTGAGGGCAAGGTTGAGGAACTCCTTGCCGCGCCTTCGCCCGAGGCGAATTAATCGATTAAACCGAATCTTTTTCTTCACGAAACACCGTTGGCCAAGCGCTGGGCCAAACGGTGTTTTTTTTGTGAACTACTTTACGACCATGACACCTTTCATGATGATCCAGTGGCCGGGAAAGGTGCAGATGTAGGGGTAGTCGCCAGGCTTTTGTGGTGCCGTGAAGCGTAGAGCTGTTGCGGAAAGCGGGGCGACCATCTGGGTGGCGTGAAGCACTTTTTTTGACTTGGGCACAAATTGGCCGCGCTGAGCTTCCTTCGGGTTCTTGGCCATTTCGTTGGCTGCCAGGCCAACCTCCTCGCTGGCACCCGGCATTACGATCACGATGTTGTGTGCCGTGGCGTCCGGGTTGGTGAAGTCGATGCGGACCGGTTGGCCGGCCACCACCTCGAACCGTGTGATGTCGTAAAGCATTCTTTCCTTCACCGCCGAGATCTTCACGACCTTCAAGTTTTTCTGTGTATCAAACTGCGCGTCCTTTGCGGAATAACGTTTATTGGGCGACATTTTTTGGCGCAGGTCGAATGCGGTCATGAACACGGCCAGCTCGGGATGTTCGGCGGTGAAGTCGGCATTGCCTTTCCACAACGGCTCGATCGTGTGCGAGCCAAGCGCGGTGCGGATGGCGTAGCTCAGGTGGCCGATGTTCGGATGCTTAATCGTGTCGAGCAAAGCGTCGAGTGCGGCGGGTGTGCCGATGTAGCTCGCGGCGATGGCGGTCTCCATGCGCACGAGGCCGCTAGGGTCGTTGGCCAGCTTTCGGAGCAGTGCCGGGCCGTTGTCGAATTGATCGTGCCAGTAGCGGAACTGGTGTGTCGCTGCGGCGCGCGCGCGGTGGTCGTCACACTCGAGCAACTCGCCGAGCAGTTGGGTGTTAGTGGCGTCGATGCCGCGATAAGTCCATACGGCTTCGATCTGGTGGTGGCGATGGCGAGGGTCGGTTGGGTCGAGCTTGGCCACCCATGAGTCGATCGCGGCCTTGGCCTTTGCCGGATCGCGCTCGCGCAGTTCACGCTTGGCCCAGTAGCGGTAGCGGTATTCGCGGCGCTTCAGGATGTCGAGCAGTTGGTCAATAGGCGCGCCGTCGATCTGCGGCATCTTCTGCGGCTTGGCTCCCTTGGGCATGATGCGGAAAATCCGGCCGCTCACCCGGTCGCGCCGTTCGTCGCGTAATGAGTATTGGGCGTGGCCCTTGACCGGGTTGTACCAGTCGCAAACGTACATCGCGCCATCCGGCCCGTAGCGCAGATCGACCGGGATGAAGCTGAGGTTGCGTGAGAAAATGAGGTTGCTGACATACTCCTCATCGTAGCCAAACCCGGATTCGTGCCAGCGATGGAATTCGACGCGGTTGGTCGGCTTGTATCGCACCTTGACGAAGCCTCCCTGCATTTCCTCCGGCCAGTTGGGGAAATCAACAAACTCCTGGCCGCAGGTGCCGGAATAGGCCCGCAGGCCAACCGGACGGGGATGCTGTGTAGGATAAGCAGGATCGAGGGAGTGGAAGGCCTGCGCGTAAATGGGGTAGCTTGCCATGTGCTGACCCCAGTCGTCGAATGTCACGCCCCACGGATTTGTGCTCTGGTGGGTGCCGAATGCGGTCAATCGGTGCTGCTTTGGCTCGAAGCGAAACCAGCCGCTGTTCTGCTGACGCACCGGGCCGTAAGGCGTCTCGATCTGGCTGTGATGAAAAATCCCCTCGCGGAAAATCAGATCGCCGTCGGGCGTCCACGCGAAGTCATGCAGAGCGTGGTGCGAGTCTTCGCAGCCAAAACCGGTGAGTAGTTTTTCACGAGTGTCGGCTTTTCCGTCACCGTCAGTATCCTTGATGAATATGAAATGCGGTTCCTCCGAGACATACACGCCGCCGTTGCCCAACTCGAACGACAACGGGATTTGCAGGTCGTCGGCGAAGACGCTGGATTTATCAGCACGCCCGTCGCCGTCGGTGTCCTCGATGATGACGAGCTTGTCGTTTGGCTCGTTCCCGGGATAAACGTGCGGGTAGGTCGTCGAGCAGCTCACCCAAAGCCGGCCCCTGGCGTCCCAGCGCATTTGGATTGGGCAGGCCAAGTCGGGGAACTCCTTTTCGGTGGCGAACAGGTTCACGTCGAAGCGCGGATCGATTTCAAATGCTTCCAACTCGTCCTCCGGCGGGAGGAGTTGGTTCGCGCCCCGGCTCTGAGTGGTCTGCGGCAGCGGCAGTATGTTCGAGTCGTCGATCTTCTTCGTCACCTGTTTGCCATTGGCCAAGTCCCAGATGCGTTGATCGCGGTTGGCTGTCATGAGGTCGAAGTTTCGCATCGCCGGCAGGAAGTCGAGATAGCCGTAGCTGCGGTTGCGTCCGCCAGTGTAATAAAATGTGTTCACCGGCCGGAATCGGCGGAAGAACTGCCTGTTTTTCTCCAGCACCGCCGCACGGATCTCCTCGTTGATCACCGGCGTCTCAATGCCGAAGGCCGCCCTGAACACTGTCCCGGCAAACAGCCGGTAACCGTCGTCATTGAGGTGGCAGCCGTTGAACGTTAGGTCGTGCTGCGGTGCTGCCATCGCCTTATCGGTGACCGAATAAAGATCAACGAAACCGACCTGCTGCTTCGCCGCGATTTTGCGCATGGCGTCGGTGTAAAGCCGAAGGTTCGTGTTGTTGACGGTGGCACTGACGCCTTCGGTGTTTTCGTTGGCGATCGGCGAGAGCAGCACAAACCTCGGGCCGTTTTTGCCGTTGAACGCCTTGGACTTGATCGCCGTGATGTAGTCGTTGAGGTCGTCCTGAAACTTGGCCAAGCCGTCTGGCCCGGCGAACGACTCGTTGAAACCGTACGCCGCGAAGATAATGTCGGCCTTCACGAAAACGAGGTGCTGGTCGGTGTCGGCGAAGTTTGCGGGGCGCGGTTGCATGCCAAGCGCATCCGCCGACCAAGCGAGGTTGCGTACTCTCAGGTCGTGATTTGGGTGCGCCTGGTGCAGTAGCGTCTCGAGGTATCCAAAATCCTGCGAGCGGTCTAGTAGCGTGTTGCCGATGAAGGCAATACTCATGCCCCGTTTGATTTTCAGCGGCAACCGGGTATCTACAGGAGAGGTTACTGGAGGGCGAGGTGCCGTTTTCTCGAACAATGCGTACTGAGCCAACTCCGGACTTTTCGGCTTAGGTTTATTGCCGGTTTGCTCGTTGCGGGCATCGGCACGAGTCTCCGCTTTTTTGCTCTTGGCCAAACGCGCCTTGAGCCTGGCTAAGGGAAGGATTTTTGTTTTTTTCGACGGCACATTTTCACCTGCGGCCCAGTAAATTCCGTTGATGAAGAGCCGCATAAGGCTCCTGTCCTCGAAGCTATTCTTGTGGCCTAGTGTTGTGCAGAACACACGGCCGCCCCATTTGTTTTTCCAAGTCCAGGCGACATCCTGCGTCATGGTCGGCTTGATTTCGAATGTTCCGAAGCGGTTGGTTTTTTTACCCGGCTTTTTGGATTTGCCAGTGCCACGTAGTAATGGTTGTGCGCCTTGGGCAAGGTCGGCGAGGTATAATGAGCCAGCGGCGGCAATTGGCTTGGCCAGATTGATGCCGGTGAGGATCGGGTGGTCTCCGGCGCCCTTGGCCAAGGTGACGGATGTGTCACCCTGCAGGTGTGCGAAATATTGGGTACCAAGCGCGTCGCTGCCGAAGCCATTGTTCCACTTGGCCAAGCTGTTGTCTTTTGGGTAGTCGAATGCATGGGTGCTGGTCCGGAATCCCACGACCGGCTTGCCGGCCTCAAGGTAAAGCTGGATCAAACGAAACTGATCCGGTGGAAGCGTGAGAAAACGAGTGTAGAAAATCGCGACATCGGCCTCCTGCAATCGTTCAAGTCCGGCGACTCCTTTACTGTTTTTTTCCGGATTGTAACCGGGGTTGAGCACAGAGGTCTTCCAGCCAAGCGCATCGAGTTGGCTGGCCAGCGCAGGCATTGTTTCGTGTGGACTATAGTGGTGTGTGCCAACGACAAACAGTGCATGGGGTTTCGCTGCCTGCACTTGACCAATCGCGAGCAATGTCGCGAGAAAGAAGCCTAAATTACGCATGATTTAAGGCCGGGGATAAAACACGTAAAGCAGCAGTTCGTCGAGCGTTTGCTTCTGCGGCGTGGGCAGAACGAGGTCGGACAAATAGTTCCGCTAGATTTATTTTGAGCTATTTTGGCATGTACAGGCTGGATTTAGTTTGGGATTATTCGCGCGGTTGCTTGGAAAGAAATGACAACAATTAGACATAGCTTGTTGGTGGCGGTAGTGGCAGGGATGCTTTTTAGCGGTTGTGCCACGGATACGGGAAGAAAAACAGCCGTGGGAGCCGGAATCGGTGCAGCAGTTGGTGCCATCATCGGCAACCAGAGTGGCGAAGCTAAAAAGGGAGCCTTGCTTGGGGCTGGTGTTGGGGGGCTTATTGGGGCCGGTGTCGGTAAGGCCAAAGAGGCCAAGGAAAAGGAAGCTGCCAAGCCGAAGGAGTAGCCCTTCGGGTGATTTGAATTTCTGGGAGAGCCGGTTTTGGCTCTCCTTTTTTCTGGTTTTAATGAAGGCACTGTTCGTTCACGCGCACTTTGACGATTATGAGTTTTCCACTGCCGGCACGTTTGAAATGTGGCGGCGGCAACTGGGCGACGACTTTCGTGCCCGGTTGATCATCTGCACCGATGGCGCGGCGGGACATCACCGGATGTCACGGGAGGAGACAGCACGGGTTCGGTTGGCCGAGCAGCTGGAATCGGCGAAGCTGGCCCAGTGCGAAATCGAGCCGCTGCTTTTGCCCAACGGCAAGGCGCCGCGCGAGGCCTGCCTGCAGGTTGACAGTGATTTGCTGGCGGCGCTTTGGAAGGCCATAAGGGATTTCGAGCCTGACTATCTGTTCGTCCCACCGGTGCCGTCGGACTCCCTCGCTGGGCTTCACGTTGACCACGTGGCCGTGGCGGAGGCGGTTCGGAAGGTGGCCTACATGATCAACGTGCCGCATGCTTTCACGCCAGAATATCCGTCCGACGAGCCCAAGCCCAAGCCGTGCAAGGTGCCGGTCATCCTCACCGCCTACGACGGATACATGTTCGGGGCTAATTCGTACGATCTAGCGGTGGATGTCAGCGCGGCGTTCGACCTGATGGTGGACATGACCTGGTGCCACCAGTCGCAGGTGACCGAGTGGTTGCCGTGGGTGGGGAGGCATGACATGGCCGTGCCAAAGTCGAAGGATGAATGGCGGGTCACGCTCGAGCACCGCTATACCAAGCGTAACCGCGAGCTTGGCCTCGGTGGCCAGCCGATGGTGGAGGTTTTCGGTGTTAGCGCCTGGGGCGAGATCCCCACGCTCGACCAGCTGAAAGCCGATCTGCCCAACCTCATCACGCCGGCTGAAACCGAGGTCCGCCTGGCCAAGCGCCTGGCCCAGTGGCGCGGCGAATGACGTTGGCCAAGCGGGGGATTGTGGTATTCTGGCTTGAGGGTTTCATCACGTATTTTATTCTGCCGGTTGCATGTCAACGCTAGATCGTTTCGAGAGTGTCTTTAACGCCGCGGCCCGGGAGGTGTTCGCGCAGCAGCCGGTCGAGATCGGCAGGGTGTTGATCGTGCACGACTTAGCCGAGGCATTGCAGGACGATTTTCTTTATCTGGCCAAGGGCTTTCTTTCTGTGTTGGAGGCAAGGGACAAGCCGGAGTGGGAGTTGTTCGGTGGTGACAAACCGTTCTCGGTTCGGGAGGTGTTGAATGCGGTGGAGCAGTCCAAGCCGGATCTTGTGGTGACTTATCGCCATTTGCATAGCGCTCTCAGGGAGTGGCCGCACAGCCTGGGCGAGCATGTGGATGTGCTGACGCAGGCGACCTCGACGCCGGTGCTGGTTCTGCCGCATCCAGGGAGAAAGGATTTGCCGGGGCACGCGCTCAAGAACACCGACCGAGTCATGGCGGTGACGGATCACCTGGCCGGGGATCATCGCCTGGTCAGTCACGCGGCGCACTTCACGCAGGACGGCGGGACTCTGTACCTTGCGCACGTCGAGGACGACACTGTGTTTGAGCGGTACATCGCGGCGATCGGAAAA
>CAJWPV010000090.1 GCA_913045395.1 uncultured Verrucomicrobiota bacterium
TCCGGCGATGGTCGCTGAGGACCTCTTCGCCGAGGGCCACGACATGGTCGTACTCAAGATCCAGATTCATTCCGGCGGTCGGGGCAAGGGCGTGTTCAAGGACGGCTTCAAGGGCGGCGTGCACCTCTGCAAGTCGGCCGATGACGTCCATGAAAAGGCCAAGGCCATGCTCGGCAATACCATCGTCACCAAGCAGACCGGCGAAGCCGGTCGCCAGGTCCATACCCTGCTCGTTGCCAGCGGCGAGAAGATCATCGAGGAGTTTTATCTCGCCGTGCTGCTTGACCGCGAAACCTCCCAGCCACTCATTATGGCCAGCAGCGAGGGCGGCGTCGATATCGAGGAAGTCGCCGAGACCAACCCCGACGCTATCGTCAAGCTGCAGGTCGATCCCCTGCTTGGCCTACAACCATACCAGGCCCGCAATTTGGCCAAGGCGCTCGGCCTGAGCGGCAAGCTCATCCATTCCGGGGCCAAGCTTATCACCGGTGTATACAGGACGTGGTGGGAGTGCGACGCCTCAATGGTCGAGATCAACCCGCTCTGCATCGTCGAGAGCCCGGATGGCTCCCAAAAGATCGCCGCGGTTGATGCCAAGATTTCCATCGACGGCAACTCGCTGCACCGCCACAAGGATATCGCCGAAATGCGCGACCTCAACGAGGAAGCCGAACTCGAGGTCGAAGCCAGCAAGTTCGACCTGAACTACATCAAACTCGACGGCAACGTCGCCTGCCTCGTCAACGGTGCCGGCTTGGCCATGGCCACCATGGACGCCATCAAGCATTACGGCGGTGAGCCGGCAAACTTCCTCGACGTCGGCGGCAGCGCATCGACTGAGCAAGTGACGGCTGCGTTCCAGATCATCCTCAAGGATCCCAACGTCAGGGCAATCCTCGTCAACATATTCGGCGGCATCATGAACTGTAACACCATCGCCAAAGGCGTCGTCGCTGCCGTGCAGGAAACCCAGCTCACCCTCCCGTTGGTCGTCCGACTCGAGGGCAACAATGTCAAGGCCGGAGACAATACACTGGCCAACTCTGGGCTTTCACTCATCACAGCTGAGAGCATGGCCGAGGCCGCGAAAAAAGTCGTCGCCGAGGCCGCCGCATAACCGCAACCCAGATTTCGTCACGACATGGCAATTCTCGTCAAGGCAGACACCAAGGTCCTCGTCCAGGGCATCACCGGCAGCTTCGGCGGCCGCCACACCCAGCTCAGCCTCGAGTATGGTTCGCAAATCGTCGCCGGCGTCACCCCCGGAAAAGCCGGACAGATATTTGAAGATCAGGTACCGATCTTCGACGGCGTGGCCGAGGCCGTCAAAGAAACCGGCGCGACCGCCTCCGCGATTTTTGTTCCGCCACCCTTCGCCGCCGACGCCGTCCTAGAGGCGGTTGACGCCGGGCTCGAATTGGTCGTCGCCATCACTGAAGGTATTCCGGTTCGCGACATGATTGAGGTCAAAGCCGCGATCACGGGATCCGAAACACGCCTCATCGGCCCGAATTGTCCCGGCGTCGTCACCCCCGGCACCGGCAAAGACTCCCACGGTGGCTGCCGCATTGGCATCGCCCCCGGCTACATCCACAAACCGGGCGACATCGGCGTCGTTAGCCGAAGCGGCACGCTCACCTACGAAGCGGTGTGGCAACTCACCTGCAACGATCTCGGCCAATCGACCTGTGTCGGCATCGGCGGCGACCCCGTCCCCGGCAGCACGCATCTGGATATCATCAAGCTCTTCAACGACGACCCCGACACGCGCGGCATCATCATGATCGGAGAGATCGGTGGTTCCGCCGAGGAAGAAGCCGCTGCGTGGGTGAAGGAAAACTGCAGGAAGCCGGTCGCCGGATTCATCGCCGGAACGACGGCACCTCCGGGCCGCCGAATGGGCCATGCCGGCGCGATTATCAGCGGGGGCAAAGGCACCGCAGAAGCCAAGATCACCGCAATGGAAGACGCCGGAATCAGCGTCGCCGAGACCCCCTCCCAAATGGCCGAGGCCCTCATCAAAATCCTCTAAAGACCAAGCGCTCAGGCGGACTTGGCTAGTTCTTCCTCGAAGTCAACGATCTCCTTGATTTGGGTGAGGAACCAACGGTCGATTTTTGTGAGGTCGAATATCTCGTCGATGGTGAAGCCGGCGCGAAGCGCGTGGCGCAGGAAGAACACCCGCTCGGCATTCGGCACGCTGAGTTTTTGCGTGATAACCTCGCGCGGCAGGATGTCACGATCGCCGTAAACGTCCTGGCCGATGCGCCACGGTTTGCCGTCGCCGCCAAGACCGAATCGACCGATCTCGAGCGAGCGCAGTGCCTTTTGAAGCGACTCCTTAAATGTGCGACCGATGGCCATCGCCTCGCCAACCGATTTCATCTGCGTGTTCAGCGTCGGGTCGGCGGAGGCAAATTTCTCGAAGGCGAACCTGGGCACCTTCACGACGACATAGTCGATGGTCGGCTCGAAGCAGGCCGGCGTCTCGCGGGTGATGTCATTGCGAATCTCCTCGAGCAGGTAGCCCACCGCCAGCTTGGCCGCGAACTTGGCGATCGGAAACCCGGTCGCCTTTGAGGCCAACGCCGACGACCTCGACACGCGCGGATTCATCTCGATGATCACCAACCGCCCGTTGTCCGGGTTGACCGCGAACTGAATATTTGAGCCGCCGGTCTCGACGCCGATCTCGCGGATCACCGCGAACGACGCGTCGCGCATGATTTGATACTCCTTGTCGGTGAGGGTCTGTGTCGGGGCCACGGTGATCGAGTCGCCGGTGTGCACGCCCATCGGGTCGAAGTTCTCGATCGAGCATATGATGACGCAGTTGTCGGCTCGGTCGCGCATGACCTCCATCTCGAATTCCTTCCAGCCGAGGAGCGACTCCTCAACGAGCACCTCTGTGACCGGCGACAGGTCGAGTCCGTGCTTGATCATCTCCTCGTACTCGTCACGGTTATACGCAATGCCGCCACCGGTGCCGCCAAGCGTGTAGGCCGGCCGGATGATGAGCGGATATTTTCCGATTACATCGGCAATCTCCACCGCCTCCTCGAGTGTGTGCGCCACGCCGCTGACCGGCACGTCGAGGCCTATCCGGATCATGGCGTCCTTGAAAAGTTGACGGTCCTCGCCGCGCTCGATCGCCTCGGCATTCGCGCCGATCATCTCGATGCCCAGCCGCTCGAGTACACCGCTGCGGTGCAGCGCCATCGCGGTGTTCAGCGCGGTCTGCCCGCCGAGCGTCGGCAGCAGAACGAGTTTCCCGCCCGCGCCGCTCTGCTCGATCGTTTCCTGCTCGCGGAGGATAATTTTCTCAACGCACTCCGGCTTGATCGGCTCTATGTAGGTGCGGTCGGCGAACTCGGGGTCGGTCATGATGGTGGCCGGGTTGGAGTTGACGAGCACGACGCGGTAGCCCTCCTCCTTGAGGGCCTTGCACGCCTGCGTGCCGGAGTAGTCGAATTCGCAGGCCTGCCCGATGATGATCGGGCCGGCGCCAATGATTAAAACTGTGTTGATGTCAGTGCGCTTTGGCATCCAAGCGGCCGCAAGGTAAACCAGGCTGCGCCCGGCGTCGAATCTTCACACAAATTACTAGATCAGGCAGTTTTGCGGAGTGATTGACCGAGCAGGAAACCGAGCCATGTGCCGAGCAGGCACAACACAATCGACAGCATCACATTCCCGCCGGCCTTCAGCCAGGCCTGCTGCTCCAGCAACTCAAACGTCTGCAGGCTGAAGGCGGAGAATGTCGTGAAGCCGCCGCAGAAACCGACCATCAAAAACAGCCCCGTAGGCCGGCTTCTTTGCTCCGCATCGAACAACCCTGCGCAGAGGCCGATGACCAGCGAGCCGAGCACGTTGGCCAGCAGCGTGCCAACCGGAAAAGCCGAAAACCTCGCCAACGCCAGCCCGATTCCGTAACGCCCCACGCTGCCCAGCGCGCCGCCCAATGCCACCATCAACCAACTCATCGCGGCGGCAACTATAACAACTGCTCCCGCAGAAGCATCTCCCGAATTTCCGACTCACTCGAATTCAGCTTTGCGGCCGTGCTGAACAAGTCGTCGATATTGACCGGATACCAGTTACGCTTGGCCGGATCGGCCAAGCCGGCGACGTTGAACGGCTCGATTGTTTTTCGAACCTTGGCCAGCACTTCCTTGCGCTTGGCCAAGCGGACGACCGACTCGCAAATCCCACGAGTCGCCGGTCCGAACTCCGGGTGGTCGCGCAGCAAAAACGACTCGGCCAACTCCGGTTTGCCCAGGCGGTGTGCCGTCTCGGAGTAACTGAGCGCAGCGAAGTAAATCTGAGTAAGTGCCGTGAATAACTCAAAGTCGCCCATGCTCGCGTACAGCGCGCCGACCAGCCGTGAGACTTGGTCAAGCTCAGCCAGTGTTCGACGCTCGTAATCAGCCAGGTCGATCCCGCCGTCGAGCAGGTTGGCCAGGCGCTGGATGCCGAGTAGCGTCAAAGGGAAACCGCTCGACAACAGCGGATCCACAAACCCGGCCGACGATGGCAACAGCGCCCAGCGCGCGCCGGTGATTTGCCCGCTGCAAAACGACAGCTCTGGCGTGAACACAAATCCGCCCACTAGCTCGGCGCCGATGAACTGCTTCGCCAACGACGGCAGCTTGGCCAACAGCCGTTGCCAGCCGGCTTCGCCCTTGGCCAACCCCAGTTCATCGGCTCGCTGCCGGGTCGCTCCCACCCCGGCGCTGGTGATGCCGTTGTTGAATTTCAGTATCCAAACCCAGCCACCGTCGAACACATGATGCACCGCCGCATCCTCCACCGGATACGGCGCGCCGACGGCGCTTGGCCAAGCGCCGACGTTGTTGAAATGCGCGAACAACCCGCTTGTCGCCGGCATCATCGGTAGTTCGCGCTTGGCCAAGCCAAGCGTGCGGTGCAGCCAACCGCGTGGCCCGGTGGCATCAATCACGAAGCCGGCATGGAACCGCACCGACCCGCCGTTCCGCCGGCCCCCCAGTGTGACACCGGCCGGCTGCTCGTCGAAATTCGTCAGCTCAGTTTGCTCGAAGTATTCGACGCCAAGCCGCTGCGCCTCGTTGACCAAGTGTTGGTCGAAGTCGGCGCGAAACCAGTGCGTGTCGGCGACCTCATCACGCGGGCTGGCGGCAACGAGGAGTTGACGACTGCGCTGCTCATCGTCGCTGAACGCCTGGCCAAGCGTGTGGTGAAAAAAGGAAAACCCGCGCTTGAGGCCGCAGCCGATTCCCGAGTGTTCGCGCTGCCACTCACCCCAACGGCGGAACGGCAAAAGTTGCGGAAGATCGTATTCCTCGGCGAGTTGCTGCAACAGCAGATTGGCCAGCGGCGTGGTCGACTCGCCGATGGCGAAGCGCGGATGCGTGCCGCGCTCGATCAGCATCACCGAGCGGCCAAGCCGCCTGGCCACCATCGCCATCAGCGACCCGCCGAAGCCAGCGCCGATGATTGCAATGTCCGCCCGGTGTTCCATTTAGTCCACCATCTCACCACCGAGATGAATGCGCGGTAGTCGACTCCGCCAGCCAACCAGCACCTCGTACGAAACGGTGCCCTTCCATGCGGCGAGATCGTGCGCTGTGATTTTGCAATCACCCTGCCGGCCCATCAGCACGACCTCGTCCCACGCGGCCGCCTCGGGTATGTCGGTCACGTCCACCATCGTCGAGTCCATCGCGTTCGCGCCGATGATCGGGGCGTGTTTGCCGTGCACCATGATATACGGCTGCCTATCCACTCCGTTGGGCCAAGTTAGCAGAAAGTCGAGGGGGCTCCAAAGTGGAATGCGCGTTGCGCTTGGCCAAGCGGGCGGATAGCGTCGCCGGCCTTATGTTTCGACTGACTCGCGCCGGTGTTTTTACCGTCATTGTTTTTGTCTTGCTCGCGCTTGGCCAAGCGACCGGGGCGGAGGCCAGCCGCAACGTGAAACTGCGCGGCGGACTGCAAAATGCGCGCATCCAGTTTGAGCAAAAACGGACGGGGCGCGTGGCTTTCATCGGCGGATCGATCACGCAGATGGACGGCTACCGGCCGATGGTCAGTAACTGGCTGCAGTCGCGGTTCCCCAAGACGAACTTTGAATTCATCAATGCCGGGATCTCCTCGACCGACTCCCAGACGGGGGCGTTCCGGCTCGGCGACCATATCCTGGCCCGCGGCCGAATCGACCTGCTGTTTATCGAGTTCGCGGTGAACGACGATCAGGACGCACGGCACTCGCGGCGCGGCTGCATCCTGGGGATGGAGGGCATCGTCCGACAGGCGCGGCTCAGGCAACCTATGTGTGATCTTGTGGTGACGCACTTCGTCAACCCGTCGATGCTCAAGCAGATTCAGTCTGGGACAGTACCGCCATCGATCGAGGCGCACGAGGATGTGCTCAGGCATTACAACGTGTCGT
>CAJWPV010000091.1 GCA_913045395.1 uncultured Verrucomicrobiota bacterium
CGCGATGGAACTCGAGAACCTGAGCTACTTCATCAACGAGTAACACAGTTGGGTGCGTTTAAAAGAGCGCCTATTCCTCCGGCGTTATCTTTTCCTGTTTCGTTACCCGGAGGTTGATGTGCAGGTCGCGCAGTTGCTTGGGCTCGGCGGAGCCGGGGGCATCGCTCATCAGGTCGGCGCCCTTGGCCGTTTTCGGGAAGGCGATCACCTCGCGGATGCTATCCGAGTTACACAACATGGCGATGAGCCGGTCGAAACCCAGCGCGATGCCACCGTGCGGCGGTGCGCCAAAGCGAAAAGCCTCGAGCATGTAGCCAAAGCGTTCCTTGGCCACGTCGGCCGGGATCTGCAGCAAGTCCTCAAAGATGGTTTTTTGTAACTCGCGCTGGTGGATACGGATGGAGCCGCCACCCAGTTCGACACCGTTGACGACGATATCGTAATGCTGGCCCCGGACTGACTTGGGATCGCTGCTCAACTTGGGGATGTCTTCCACCACCGGCGAAGTGAACGGGTGATGACTGGAGTACCAGCGATCCATTTCCTTGTCGAACATCAGCAGCGGGAACTCTACGACCCACAGGAAATTGTACCGGTCGGCCGGGATGCTCATCTTGTCCATCTCGGACAATTTCTCGGCACAGTAGAGGCGGATCTTGCCAAGAATCTCGCAGGCGTTGAGCCAGTTGTCGGCGGCGAACAGGATGAGGTCGCCCTCCTCGATGCCCAGTTTCTCCTGCAGCGCGGCCTTCTCGGTATCGCTGAAAAACTTGACGATGGGCGATTTCCACTCGCCGTTCTCAACCTTGATAAATGCGAGTCCTTTCGCGCCAAAGCTCTTGGCGTAGTCTGTCATCGTCTCCATCTGCCCCTGGGTGACACAGGCGAATCCCTTGGCGTTGAGAGCCTTGACCACGCCGCCCTTGGCCACGTTGCTGCTGAAGACCTTGAACTCGCTAGAGGCAAAGTCGTCGGTCATGTCGACCAGTTCCATGTCAAAGCGTGTATCTGGTTTGTCGCTGCCCCAGCGGTTCATCACCTCCTCGAATGGGATTCGCGGGAACGGCGTAGGGATGTTGCTGCCGAGCGCGGTTTTCCAGACGCGCGCCAGCAGGCCCTCGATGAGTGCGTAAATGTCGTCGCGGTCGATGAACGACATTTCGATGTCGATCTGGGTGAATTCCGGCTGACGATCGGCGCGCAAATCCTCGTCGCGGTAGCAACGGGCGAGTTGAAAATATTTTTCCACGCCGGCCACCATGAGGATTTGCTTGTACTGCTGGGGTGACTGGGGCAGCGCGTAAAACTGGCCTGGATGCAGTCGGCTCGGGACGAGGAACTCACGGGCACCTTCCGGTGTGCTCTTGAACAGCGTGGGCGTCTCGATCTCGAGGAAGCCCTGTTCCTCCATGAACACCCGGGTCGCAGTGGCCACCCGGCTTCGCAGGCGCATGTTGTGGATCATCTCCGGCCGGCGCAGGTCGAGGTAGCGGTGCTTGAGGCGCAGTTCCTCGTTGACCTTGGCGGCGACCTCCGGGTCGTCGATGCTGAACGGCAACACGTCGGCGTGGTTCAGCACCTCGAGTTGCTCAGCCACGACCTCGACGAGGCCGGTGTCGATCTTCAGGTTCTTCGTGCCCTCGGGGCGGACGCGGATCTTGCCGGTGACGCTGATGACACTCTCGCTATGCAGCCGCGAGGCGGTTTCGAACAGGTCGGCCGGAAGGTCGCTCGGATCAAACACCGCCTGTGTTCTGCCTTCGCGGTCTCGGACATCGATAAAGAGGACCCCGCCCAAGTCCCGGTTGGAATGTACCCAGCCGTTGAGGGTGACGACTTGCCCAACGTGTTCCTCGCGTATTTCGTTGCAGTGATGTGTGCGCTTCATTCTCGAAAGAAATGCCCGGTTCCTTAAAAAAAGGGCGGCGGATGTTGCCGGGAAAAGCCCCGGTTTTCAAAGTTTATTTGCGGTGGTTACAGGTTCAGCAGTTCCCGCTGCCAGGGGAGGATCCGGTTGTGCTCATCGTTGTCCTCGAGTGAGAGCCTCACGAGCGTGGAGCGGCTGGCGATGAGGGTGGGGTCGATGTTGAGTTTCTTGGCCTGCCTGTCGCGAAGGGCCTTGAGGGATTCATAAAAAAGTTTTTCGCTCTGGGTGATGCGTCGGCGAACCGTGCGTGGGGTCTCAGGGTGTTCCCCTGGCGATAAATCCAGCGCTTGGCCTACCGCATCGCGCAACGACTTGAATCGGCGGTTCGACAGTTTGGCCGGCCAGGCGGTCTTGCGTTTTTTGTCGATCACAGTCTCGGCCAGGCAGACGAGGTCCTCGTGGCGGACGATAAAGTATGGGGGCTTGTTGGCGTTGATGGCTTCGCGCTCTCTCCAGTACCACGTGGCTCGCAGAATGGCTTGTTCGCGGCGGTTGAGTTTGCTCGAGCCCTTGAGGCGCCACGCTTGGTTCGGGTCTGTTTCCTTGGGCGCGGCGTGTTCCCTGATGAGCCTGTCACAAATCTGTTCGTGCCAGGTAGTCCGTCCCCTGGCCTTGAGATCGTTGCGCAGGTTGTTTGCCAACGCCCGGAGGTGTCGGCTGTCGTTGAGCGCGTAAATGGCCATTTTTTCGGTCAAGGGTCGGCGGGTCCAGTTGGCCTTCTGTGCGCCCTTGTCGAGCGTAATGCCCAAGAGCTTGGACAGGAGGTCGTTGAGGCCGAACGCGTTGAATCCCAGTAGCCGAGCCGCCCACATCGTGTCGAACACCCGTGATGGAATGAAGCGTTTCGCTGCGTACATCAGTCTCAGGTCATTGTCGCAGCCATGGATGAGTAGTTCCTTGCTTTCCAACGCCTTGAAAAGCGGAGTCACATCCATCGGGGCTAGGGGGTCGATCAGCACATCCGTGCCGGGGATGCTGAGTTGCAATAGGCACAATTTCTCCGGGTACGAGTGCAGGCTGTCGGCCTCGGTGTCGATCGAGACCCAACTGGATTTTCGTAATTCGGGGACAAACTCCTTTAACTGGACTTGAGTATCAATCAAGTGGCGGGGATTGTGTCAGCGCTTTCACGGTTGCCAAGGTAAAACGTTGTTGGCACGGCTTGACGAATAGGTTGAAAGCGTTTTTTCTCTGTTCCCAGTAGGGTGTCTATGATGAAAAATTTAGCGAATCAATTTACGACAACAGTCACGCAAAACCGTGAAAAAACGGCGATTTTCTGGGGTGACCAGGAGTACACCTTTGGCAAGGCGCATGCCTTGGCCGGCGGCTTGGCAAGGCGGTTGAAGGATGAATTCGGCCTGCAACCCGGGGATCGGGTGGGACTTTGGCTCAAGAATTGCCCGGAGTTTGTCTTTTCCCTCTTCGGCATTCTTTTGGCCGAGGGGGTGGTGGTGTCGATCAACAATTTCCTCACGCCGGACGAGGTGGGCTACATCCTCGGTGACTCGCAGGCCAAGGTGCTGATCAGCGAGGCGTCGATGGCCGAGGGAACGGCGTTGCTCAAGTCGCAACTAGACGGCCTGGCCGTGATCGATGTGGAAGAGCTTGGTCAAGCCGATGGCAGCCAAGCGCCCGAATTGCCGCCGGCCGGCCAAGCAGGTGAGGATTTGTCTCTGATCATTTACACCTCCGGCACTACCGGCAAGCCCAAGGGCGCGATGCTGAGCAACAACAACCTGCTTCGCAATGTCGAGGCCGTGATGGACGAGTTGGAATTGACGCCGGAGGACCGTATGGCCTGTTTGCTGCCGATGTTCCACAGCTTTAGCATGACGGTGTGCGTGCTGTTGCCGATGACACAGGGCCTATCGATCGTGGCGGTCAGGTCGTTGCATCCGCCCAAGAACATCATCGCCGAGATTATGCAGCACCAGGCGACGGTTCTGCCGGCAATCCCACAACTGTACCGGGCATTGGCAAATTCGCAACTGCCGCAGAATCTGCCGTTGCGGGTGTGTTGCAGCGGTGCTGCACCGTTGCCTCTGGAGGTGCTGAAGGCGTTCAATGAGAATGTTGGTATCCCGTTGCTTGAGGGGTACGGACTCAGCGAGACCAGCCCCGTCGCCTGCTTCAATCCGTTGCATGGCGAGAAAAAGCCCGGTTCAGTCGGCCTGCCGATCAAGGGTGTGGAATTCCAGATCTGGAACGATGCCGGTGAGGTACTGCCGATCGGCGAACAGGGTGAAATCTGTATCAAGGGTCACAACGTCATGATGGGCTACTGGAATAACCCGGAGGCCACCGAGGCAGCGATTAAGGGTGACTGGTTTCTCTCCGGCGATATTGGCTATTTAGACGAGGACGGTTACCTCTACATCACGGATCGAAAGAAAGACATGCTGCTCGTCAACGGCATCAACGTTTATCCGCGCGAACTGGAGGAGGTGATCTACCAGTTCGCTGGCATCAAGGAGGCGGCGGTGATTGGCGTCAACGATCCGCGCAAGGGCGATCTTGTAGTGGCCTGCGTTGCACCGAACGAAGGTGCTGACATCGACGACTCGATGTTGCTGGGTTTCCTGAAGGACAAGTTGGCTGCCTACAAGCTGCCACGGAAAGTGATGCAGATGGAGGCACTTCCCCGCAACGCAACCGGCAAAATCCTGAAAACTAAGCTGCGCGAAATCGCCGCCAAGGAGTATGGCCGCTAGGCCACCCCGGTGCTTTTTTGCTCCGGCGCTTGGCCAAGCGCACCGTCCGTTGTCTGCTGCTGTTCGAGTTCAAGCGACTCGAACTTTCGCCCGACAATCTTCACGCAGTAAAACCAGAGGGCGATGATGATGCAGGTGAAGCCGCCAAGAAGTTGCAGGCCAAGTAGGCTGGTCTCTAAATGCCCGGCCTCGTTCCGGGTGCTGAGGAATATTGGGACGAGGAAGGCGATCAGCAGTGCGGCCACCTTGCCGGTGCGTTGAACGAACACCTCGACGAATGCTCGGGCGACATATTTCTCCTGTCGTGACAACGGATTGTAGAGTGTTTCGCGTCCGGTTTGGTTGACGGAATAGGCAAACGTGCTGTCTGCGATTTTCAGGAGGCTGGCCGCGAAGATGGCCGGGGCGAGGATGAAAAATAGTGAACTCAAAGCGATTGACAGCGGTAATGCCAGTAGGATCCAGTGAATTCGGTATTTGGGGAAGCTTGCGGCGAATACGCTGAAGAGCAATTGGATTGCCAACGCTGCATTGTTGCCAATGGCGTAAACGGTGCCGAAGCGGCTGCCAAGGTCTTCCTTGGGTACATACCGCTCGATCACCGCAGTGAATTGGTAGTCCAAAACTTCTGATGTAATTTCGTAGAAGCCGACAATGCCTGCAATGGCGATCAGGTAGCGGGACCTGAAGACCAGCGATGCCCCTTCGACTGCGGCATTCAACTTTTTCTTTGGAACATCACCAGAGTTTTGTTCCGATCCAAGGTGTGGGATGGACCTGGACAGCCAACCAGCGACAAAAGCCAACACACAAATCACCATGCCTATGCCAATGATAACCTCCAACCACTGTTGGTTTTTCATCTCATCAATCCATCCGCGGAAGTAGGTGCTGCCAACGGCACCACCAGAAACCGCTCCCAACACGATGAAGCCATAAAGGCGCTTGGCATTTCTCAGGTCCACCGTGTCGTGCAGGAATGAAAAGAAAGCAGCCAGCATGAGGCTGATGTACAAGTCGCCAAACCAGTAAAATAGCCAGACTGTTGACTCACTGGGTTCATTGATTTGCAGTGAAAAATAGAATGTCATGGCGATGACCAGGCCCATGCAGCAATAGGTCAACTTTTGGCGCTTGGCCAAGCGGGTGACTAGGGTGAGAAATACAACCAGCAGGAAGGCAATCAATAGGTTCATCCCTTTGGCCAAAAGTTCGGCGCTGCTGCCGAGCATTTCCATCGAGCCCAGTTTGAAGGTCTGGTCGCCGTCGTATTGTCCAATGAAAAGGCTTTTCTTGAGCGGCTTGAGAATCCAGAAAATGGTGAGGACCAGGTTTATGTACAGGAACATGACCCCCGTGAAGGCGATCTTTTTGCCGGTTGAAAAATGGTCGTTGGGCATCGACAGACTCTTAGTTGACCATGTCGATCCCGGTTAAAGATTCACCTGGTAATCAAGCGAGTCGCCGCCTTCCACGCTGAGCCTGAATCGCTGGTCTTCCGCGGACAAAAGCTCGAGGTTGATGTTGGAGCCCTCCTCGAGCGGGGCCTTCTCGATCTGGTAGTTGGTCACGCCGAGTGAAAGGATGCCGTTAATCATCCGCAGGGTGGGGCGTGCGCCGAAGGTGAGGCTTCGGCTTTCGCGGGCGATCAGGCTGTGGATGGCGTCATCCACGGTCAGGTTCCAGTTGTAGGTTTCCTTCAT
>CAJWPV010000092.1 GCA_913045395.1 uncultured Verrucomicrobiota bacterium
CACCACCAGCAATTCTATGAGTGTGAAACCAAGCCGGTTTTGCCGAGGAGTTTTCATCGGGATGAACAGCGGCAGGCTGTTCCGTGTGGCCAAGTGGCGCAAGTCTTTTGGCTACTTCTCGATGATAAGGTTGTCCCTCAGTTTCCCGTCAGTGTCGTAGGAGCGGTAGACGAGGCGGTTGCCGCTGATCTGGATGTCGAGCACTTGGAAGGTGGAGGTATTGGTCATGCCAAACTCGGTGTATTCGCGCGGGTCCTGCTCGTAATATTTCGTCCCGGATACGGAGACGATGTACACGGTGCCTTCAACAGTGCTGGCCACCTTTTTTTGATCCTTTATCGGGTAAGTGCGAAGGTAGGCGTGGTCGTGCCCCTGCAGGGCCATGTCGAGGTGGTACTTGTCGAACAACGGCGTCCAGTGCTTGCGGATGCTGGGATTGTCCCGCTCCGGCTTGGAGGAGTAGGCGGGGTGGTGATAGACGGCAAACTTCCACGTCGCCGTGCTGGCAGCGAGGGCTTTTTCAAGCCAGACAGCTTGGCTTTCCGGCGTCAGGTTGGTATCGAGCACGAAGAATTCGGCGTTGCTATAGCGGAAGGTGTACGCCCTTTCGGGCTCGATGCCTTCTGGGCCGTTTTTCGGAAGGTCGAACATCTGGAGGTACATACCAGGGTGGCCGCCCTGGTTTTCGTGGTTGCCGATGGCAGGGACGACGGGGCGGCGGTCGTAGACACCTCGGGAACTGTGGAAAAAGCTGTCCCAGTCATCGCGCTCGTTGCCGCGATCGACTAGGTCGCCGGCCATGATCCAAAATGCCGCGTCGGGACGCTGGCGGTAGGCGCGTTGAACTAGGCTGCCCCAGCGCTCGAGCCCGTTTTGTGCATCGCCCATGTACATAAACGAGAACGCCTCCGTCCGGCCCGGTGCGGTGGTGAACTCCGCCAACTCCGACCAGCCGTCGTCCGAGCCGTCACCGACAGAGTACAGGTAGGCCGTGCCCGGATCGAGGCCGGTGAGGGTGACTGTGTGTCGGTGGACGACAGGGTCGTTCAGCAGGTTGGCATCCTCCATCTTGAACGTCGTGGCATTCGTCCGTTTGGGCTGGGCTGGTTGGAATCGGTTGTAGTCTGATTTTTCCACCCACTGCACTTCGCCTTTGGTGATACTGGGCCCGGTGCGCCATTGGATCGATTGGGTGGTCTGCGGGTCACCGCTCCACGTCAGGAGGACTTGGTCCGGCTTGTCCAAGGCGGGGTGATTTGTGTTGTGGAACAGGTTGATGAGTTTTGCGTCATCACGGCTTTCGTTTTGAGTGCGGATCACCGCCAACCCGGAGAGCACGCCGGGTAGCACAGGGAGCTTCGGCATCGCCTCGGGACGATCAATGAATGGCTGAAGGCCGTCCTTGAGTGCGCCTACGCGGAGTTGGCCGGGATATAGTTCGGTGACCTCCAGCTTTGTCTCTTTCTTGAGCGGCATCAATGCCGCGATGTAATGCGCGTTACCGCCGGTGAGCGAGTTGACACCGAGGCCGATCCGGCCGACCTCGAAATCCTTCATCCAAAAATCCACTTCTGTACCCTGTAAGGTGATTTTGAATCCCATCGGTATGAATCCGCGATCCTTCAGCCAGAATGGTTTGTCTCCCATGGCTGTCTCGCGGATGATGATCACTTTCACCGGCACGTTGACGCGGAAGGTGATGTGTTCCGTTGCCAAAATTTGCAGTTCCTTTTCCGTTAGCAGCGACTTGGCCTTTGCGGCGTCCATGGCGATGAGTTCCTGCAGCGATATGGTCTTGCGGAAGCGGTCGATAATGCCGGCCACCGTGTCATGAACTGAGGGATGTTCGCCGACATGCGCTTGGCCAAGCGCTGTGGAGAGCAGTAGGGCGGCCAAGGCCAGGCGTGCAGATCGTCGTTGAACCTGATTGAACATGTTGGTTATTGGGCCGGTACGGCGGCTGGAGGGCCACCGCGTTGTCGGCGGCCGGGGACGCTATGCGACTTGGTCAGGTGATGCACGACCAAAGCGCCTAGTGCTTAGGCCAAGCGGGCGGGAAAAGGGGGTTGCATTGATTGACCAAGTGGGCAACATCCGCTGTGGATCGGAGGTGGCAGCCCATGGCACGTGCCGCCACCGGAAGCAGGGAGCGATGCTGAGTATCTACGGTAATTCTTCCGGGCGATTTTGTGATGGCGTCAGTCGGCGCAATTTTCTCAGGATCGGCGGACTGGGCATGGGCGGACTGGCGTTGCCGGAGTTGCTACGTGCTTCCGCATCCTCGGGCGGCGGCAAGCGCGAGAAATCCATCATCATGATCTACCTGCCCGGCGGCCCGCCGCATCAGGACATGTACGACCTGAAGTTGGATGCGCCGAGGGAAATTCGCGGGGAGTTCAAGCCGATCCAGACCACGGTGCCCGGCATCCAGATCAGCGAGATGCTGCCGCTGATCGCCAAGCAAATGCACCGTGCGACGCCGATTCGGTCCATCGTCGGGGCGCGTGACGAGCACTCCAATCACATCTGCTTTACCGGCCACACGCTCAACTCACAGAAACCGTCCGGAGGCTGGCCCACATTTGGCGCGGTGATCTCCAAGCTGCAGGGGGCGAGGAACCCTTCGCTGCCACCGTTTGTCGGGCTCGAGCCGAGGATGAAACACACCCCGTACAACGCCGCCACGCCCGGTTTTTGCGGCGTGGCGCATAAGTCGTTCCGGCCCGAGGGCGACGGCAAGGCGGACATGACTCTCAAGGGGATCAGCCTCGATCGGCTGAAGGACCGGATGGGGCTACTGAAAAGCTTCGACCAATTTCGTCGCGACGTGGACGCCGACGGCTTGATGGAAGGGATGGACTCTTTCAACCAGCAGGCGTTTGGCATTCTGACCTCAAGCCGCCTGGCTAAGGCGCTCGATCACACCCGCGAGCCCAAGCGCACGATTGAGATGTACGGCAAGGGCGACACGGGCATCCGCGGCGACGCGGCCCCGCGCATCCTAGAGCAATTCCTCGTCGCCCGCCGGCTCGTCGAGGCCGGCGTGAGGGTGGTTACGGTGGCGTTCAGTTTTTGGGATTGGCACGGCAACAACTACGGCAATGCCCGCAGTGACATGCCGATGTTCGACCAGGGCGTCTCGGCGCTCATCCGGGATCTGCATGATCGCGGTCTGGACAAGGACGTGGCCGTCTGTGCTTGGGGGGAGTTCGGCCGCACGCCGAAAATCAACAAGGACGGCGGCCGCGATCACTGGCCGCGCGTCTCATGCGCGCTGCTGTCCGGTGGCGGCATGAATCACGGGCAGGTGATTGGCGCGACCGACCGTCTGGGCGGCGAGGCATCTGAGCGGCCGGTACATTTCATGGAGGTGCTGGCCACGCTGTATCATCACGTCGGCATCGACACCGACACGGCAACTCTGCCCGACCTCACCGGTCGGCCTCACTATATCACCGACGGCCACAAGCCGATCCACGAGCTCATCTGACCCCGCTTGGCCAAGCGTCTGGCCAAGGTTACCACCACTTGTAACCGGGATCCGGCTTCGGCCCTGTGTAGTTCCAGTTATACGCCTCCTTGGGGAATTCGAAAAACTCGGTGTGACCGTCTCCCCAAAGGACATTGAATCGATATTGACCGTGATAGTTGTGCCATTGGCTTTCTGAGTCGGTTTTCTTGCGGTCAGCCCACCACGGCCAGTCACCGGTCACCAGCTTGTTGGACGGACTCCTGGTCATTTCAGATGATTTCATCGGGCGACGCGTTTGCCAACGTTGTTGCCCAACGTTGGAATCACCGGTGACGTGCTGGATGCGCAGCGTCTCGACCGACCACACGGTCAGGTAGCTGTTCCCCCAGCCATCGTAGCAGCTCCGGATTCTTTTCGGGAACTTCTCGGTGTGCAGCGAGTCGCCTTTGTCGGCCGGACAATGGAACACGCCAAATGAGGGCGCATAGGCGTTTAGCGGCCGTTTCTCAGGCGAAACCAAACCGCCGTGCAGGCTCATCTCCCCCTTTTTGCCGCCCAGCGTTCCCCATTGTGAATATGCCGGATAGTAGTCCTCGTTGTCCTCGGTGTACATGGCGAAGGCCAAACCGTGCTGATGCAGGTTGCTACTGCATCGGGCGGCCTTACCTTTCTCCTTTGCATGGCCAAGCGCTGGCAGGAGCAGCGAGGCGAGGATGGCGATGATCGCGATCACGACCAGCAACTCGATCAGGGTGAAGCCATTCTGTCGTGAAGCTGCATCTTCCATTGGGACAAGCCACAAACCTATGGGGCCACTTGCAGGGTGACAAGCTGCAAACCGGCTGCGTTTGATCAAGGGCAACGTGCCGATTGACAATGGCTGTTTTAGCAACGACATTACCCGGCTTTTGGAGATGCAAACCAAGGTGAAGCGATTATTGCTGACAGGGGCCACGCTGGCCTTGCTTGGAGGCTTGGCCAAGGCCGAGGTGTCGTTTGAGAAACAGGTTCAGCCAGTGCTAGCATCAGCCTGCCTGAGTTGTCACGGCGAGAAAAAGTCCAAGGGCGAACTTCAGCTGCACACCCACGCCGGGCTGCTTGAGGGCAGTGAGTACGGCAAGGTCGTCGTCCCCGGCAAGCCGGAAAAAAGCACCCTTTACACGACCACCATCCTGCCGCCGGACGACGATGACATCATGCCGCCCAAGGGTGAGCCGCTCACCAGCGACCAGGCCAACGTGCTCAAGGAATGGATTGCCGCCGGGGCCAAGTGGCCGGAGGGGTTGGTGATCCAGCAGGTGCGCCGCATCGACTTCGTCAAGGATATCAAGCCGATCCTGGAGGCGTCCTGCGTCAGTTGCCACCGCGATGGGCACGACAAGGGCGACCTGCGTCTCGACGAGCGCCAGCACGCCTTCGGGGGCGGCGAAGCCGACCCCGCTGTGGTGCCGTTCGATCTGGAGAAAAGCACGCTGTACCAGACCGTGAGGCTGCCAGCCGACCACGATGACCTGATGCCGCCATCCAACAAGGGCGGCCCGCTGCCACAGGAGCAACTCGACCTGTTGCGTGACTGGATCGTGCAGGGTGCCGCCTGGCCGGAGGGGCTAAAACTCGAGCAGACCCGCCGCGATACCGGCGAACAACCTGGGGTCGGCAGGAGCCTCGCCGCCGCGCCAAAGGTGGTTGTCGATATTCGCAACAAGGCGATCGAAAAACTCATCGAGCAACTCGAGCCAACCATGAAGCCGTTCGAGGAGAAGATTAGCGGAACCGGGGTCAAGTTTGAAATGATCCCAATCCCAAGCGGCGAATTCGTGATGGGTAGTCCTGCCGGTGAACCTGGCAGAAAGGAGACCGAGGGCCCGCAGCACAAGGTGAAGATCGCGCCGTTTTGGATGGCCAAGACCGAGACCACGTGGAACGTCTACACGCTGTTTATCTACGAGGAGGAGGAAAAAATGGTGATGAAGATTCGCGGCTACAAGCCCGAACTCGATGCCGTCTCCGATGCCGTGGCGCGTCCGACCACACCGTATGTCGAGATGAGCTTCGGGATGGGCACAGAAGGATTTCCGGCGATCAGCATGACCCAGCATGCCGCCAACACCTATTGCAAATGGCTCACCGCCAGGACCGGCCACTACTACCGCCTGCCGACCGAGGCCGAGTGGGAATATGCCTGCCGGGCCGGCACCACCACAATGTACAGTTTCGGTGACGATCCCGCATTGATCGATGAGCACGCATGGCACGATGGCAACAGCGACTTCAAGTACCAGAAGGTCGGCACGAAAAAATCCAACGCGTGGGGCCTGCACGATATGCACGGCAACGTGTCTGAGTGGACGCTCGACCAGTTCGTCCCGGATATTTACACGACGTTCAAGGGTAGCGTTTCCAATCCCTTCGAGTACGGTAAGTCGCTGTATCCCCGCGTTGCCCGTGGTGGCTCATGGATGGACAAGCCGGAGGGGTTGCGAAGCGCCGCCAGGATCGCGTCCTCGGCCGCTTGGAAATTTCAGGATCCGCAGTTGCCCAAGAGCATCTGGTATCACACTGACGCCCAATTTCTCGGGTTTCGCGTGATTCGGCCGCTGATCGTTCCCTCGGCGCAGGATATGCATAAGTATTGGACAACAGAGGGGGAGCCAGACTAGAATGCCGCCGGTTCCTATTCACTTTTGAAACTAATATCGTCTAATGAAACAAAGCAAAAACACCCAAAAAAACGACTCACGGCTGGATCGTCGTGGTTTCCTAAAGTCCAGTTCAGCGATCGCCGGCAGTGCGGCGGCGTTGGGCAGCCTTTCAATTGAGCGCG
>CAJWPV010000093.1 GCA_913045395.1 uncultured Verrucomicrobiota bacterium
GCCCTGGACACACTTGAGCCCGGCCTCAATGACTGACCATTTGGAGCTGTCGATCATGATCGGCACTCGCGAGATATCCGGCTCGGAGGCAATCAGATTCAGGAACCGCGTCATCGCCGCCTCGGAGTCGAGCATGCTCTCGTCCATGTTCACGTCAATGATCTGCGCGCCGTTCTCGACCTGCTGCCGGGCGACAGCCAGCGCTTCCTCGTACTGGTCGTTCTTGATCAGGTTCGCAAAGCGCGGCGAACCGGTGACATTCGTTCGTTCGCCGATATTGATGAAATTGGACTCCGGCCGAACCGTCAGGGCCTCCATGCCGCTGAGCCTCAGCCACGGCTCCGGCTTGGCCAATCGGCGCGGTGCGCAGTCACGGATCGCCGCGGCGATACGGCGGATGTGGTCCGGCGTTGTGCCACAGCAACCGCCGACGATGTTTAGCCAGCCGTTGACCGCCCACTCGCGCAACTGCGGCGCGAACGATTCGGGTGTCTCGGGAAAACCGGTCGGTAGCAGAGGGTTCGGCATGCCGGCGTTTGGGTGCGCGCTGACGTTGATCGGCGCGATACGAGAGAGCTCGTCGATGTGCGAACGCATCTCCTGCGGGCCTAGCGCGCAGTTGATGCCAACGCTCAACAGGTCGATATTCGATACAGTGTTCCAATATGCCTCTACCGTCTGGCCGGAGAGCGTGCGTCCGCTCTGGTCGGTGATCGTGAATGACAGCATCACCGGCAGCTGTTGGCCAAGCGAGTCAAACAGCGACTCGAGCGCGAACAACGCCGCCCGCGAGTTGAGCGAGTCGAAGACCGTCTCGACCATCAGCACATCCACCCCACCCTCAACCAAACCCTTGGCCTGCTCGATGTACGCCTCAACCAACTGATCATATGTCACGGCCCGGAAAGCCGGGTCATTGACGTCAGAAGAAATGGAGGCGGTGCGGTTGGTCGGGCCAAGCGCGCCGGCAACAAAACATTGTCGGTCGTGTTCCGCCGCCATCACATCGTCAGCGACGGAGCGCGCGACCTTGGCGTTGGCCAGATTCAACTCATGGGCCAGAGACTCCATCCCATAGTCGGCCAGGGCAACGCGTGTGGAGTTGAAGGTGTTTGTCTCGATGATGTCCGCCCCGGCCTCGAGATAAGCCCGGTGGATGGAACCGATCAACTCCGGCCGGGTGATACCCAGCAGATCGTTATGGCCCTTGAGATCACGATCCCAGTCGGCAAAGCGCTCGCCGCGAAAATCTCTCTCCTGCAGGATGTTCTGCTGAATCATAGTGCCCATCGCGCCATCGAGAATGACGATGCGCTTGGCCAAGAGCTCGGTCAGGGCGTGATGCCTGTTATTGGACTGATTATTGCCCACAAAGTGGTAGGCTATCGATCGCTTTCAGAGGAGTCAACATACATATCAACATATCAAGATATGTTGATATATGCTTAATTATTGGTCAATTAAGCTGTTTATGGTGTCCTATTGAGATGATGGGGGGAAACCTTGGATACGTGACGATTCGCAACAACCGGCTGGTGGTGGTCGATGAAGTGTACCATCTTGGTCAATTGCGGACAGTGGTTCGGCTACTGAAATAGAACCAAAACGTCGCGCTAGAGCCTCGCACCTTAATTCCGTCAGGTTTTGGCCCTTTCTCCTGGCCGGGCTGTGCCATCACTATTGGACCGACCGCGACTGCGCCAAGATTGGCTGCCACCTTTCGCGGCACGAGATTGCGCACACCTCCGCCGCCGTCACGGCTCAAGTCACGTTGACCTGGAGTGCATCCCGGCGGAAGCCTCGACCTAGCCCTTCATTTGTCCAGAAAGCTTGATCGACTGACCATCGAAAGCGAAAAACAATGGATACCCTCATGCCGGTGCGGACATCCGGAAAACATTCGAACGCACTCCTACCGCAGGGCGACCTCAATGGGCATCAGGCGGAGGGTGAAGTCGAGGGCGTTTTGAAGCTCGTTGCTGAGTGAGTCGAGTTGTTGTTGGTAGGGGGTTGTGACCATGTCATTCAACAACCGGTTCGATATCAGGCTGGCCATTTGATCATCGCTGTTTGCCGCCAAAACAATCCACTCAGATACTTTTTGGGGAGAGTCCACCGCCACCTGTTGAGGGGCCGGTTTCAGGGCCAGGGCCAGGGCGACACCAGCCATGCCACCGGCAAAAGCCCAGCGCCACACCTTGGCCAAGCCGAGCCTAGGCCGTGCCTGTTTTTCAGCTTCCGCACGGACGGCGGCCATGATTCGCTGATGGAGGAACGGAGGAAACTCCGGTGCATCCCGCCTGGCATCGTCGCGGAGACGCGCCTCAATGCCTGGCCAATCGCTTGGTTGTTTTTCATCTTTCATGGTTCGATCCGCTTGTTTAGCCGTCAAAAATCGGCGCCTTTGGACAATACTTCAGCGAGCCTCCGCCGGGCACGATGCAGTAGCACCTTCACCGAACCGACACTCTTATTCATTACGCCTGCGGTTTCTGCAAGGTTACGCTCTTCGCCATAAAAATGCCAGAGAGCGGTGAACTGGCTTTCGGGGAGAAGCTCCCTGACCTGACTCCAGATGCCCATGGCCTTTTCGCTGGCGATCAATTTACTGCGTGGATTGGTCTCAACGGCCCGATCCGCGTGCTCTGTCTCGACGGGCTGCTTCCGACGAAAGTGGTTGATGGTCAGCCTGGAAGCGATGGTGTAAATCCAGGTCGTGAAGGCGTATTTCGGGTTGTAGAGGTGCAGTTTTCGGTAGGCCGTGACGAAGGTGGATTGCAGCAAATCCTGCGCGAGATGATGGTTGCCTGTTTTCTTGTAAAGAAAGGCGAACAACCGGCCCTCGAACCGGGTAACCAGTTGCTCAAATGAATCCACGCAGCCCCCCTTTGCAGCAATGGCCAGGGCGAGTTCCTCCGCCCTGGACTGATCCCGCTCCGTGTTGTCCGTGGTCGACGCAGTCTTGCGCTCCGGCGTGGGTAGACTCTCTGCCGGAACCGCCATCACAGAAGTTGTAGCATAGAGAATCAAGGCTTGGGCAGGTCGATGTCGATCTCCTTCAGCGCCGGGTCGATCAACTCGAATAATTTGTCCATGCCGACGGAAAAATGAACCGACACGTTCGCCTCGTTGCGCGTGACCTTGAGGCCCTTGAGGATGTCCTTGACCTCCGGGTTCTCGTCCTGGCTCAACTTGGCAAAACCGATCAGGCCGTTGACCATGCTTTCCATGTTCTCGGCGGCATCCGTATCGAGAGCATCGACGCTGATGGACAGTATGAACTTCTCATCCGACTCACCCATTACGAAAGCAACCTGTTTGGCCATTTGGTTCACGCTCTCGTTGTCGATGTGCTCCTTGAGCTCCTCGACATTGGCATAGGCGACGAGGAAGGTGTTCTTTGCTTTTTTGCCGGCGCTCAAGAGGCTGGTTGGGATTTGCTTCACGGCGGCACCCTTACCGTTGACAAGGTCGATGCCCTCGGCGGCCAACTCGCGGCTGGCAGCCAGCACTGCGGTAGTGGCATTCACAAAACTAACGTAACCGCGCTTGCCGTCGCCCCGATCACCGGCACCGTGAATCTCGTGTTTGCCGTGCTCGGTTTTCCGGTAATACTCATCGAGCTTCATGAAGGCCAGCAGCTTGGTGTTGTCCGCCTTGTGCTTCAGGACGAGGATGCCGTTGTCCTCTTCCCCGTTGCCGAACATCGTGGCCCCGTGGATGGCGCTCAACGGATCGAACCCCATGATCTCGACCAGGGCATCGAGCTTCTCGCCCTCGTCCCCGCGAATTTTTTCGAGGATGGCGGTACCGATTTTAGAGGCCCGGAAGGCATCCAAATCCAGATGTACCACGAACTTGGCGTCGTTAGAGATATTGGCCTTGTCAATTTTTGCCGCCTGGCCAGCGGCAACTGACATGGCCAGGGCCACGATGCTGAATAGAGTTTTCATTGTACTTGTCTTACATTGATGTCGCTTCGACACTTCATTGTGGGGTTATACACATAGCTAATTCTGAAAGTTACACCCACTGCAAAAAAGTCACCTTTACTGCCGCATAATGGTGACAAAGCCGGCGTCCTGCGTTGGTGCAATGTAAAGGCTCATCGTTTTGCCGTTGCCGGCGGCGCTGGTCTTGTTGAGCGAGCCGTCCGGCGTGAGGGAGAACCTGGCCGTCGACGAGTCGCTGCCATTCACGGTGCTACGAACCTGCACCGAGTAATCCATCCCGGAAAGGGTCTCGAACTCCAGCTTCACCCGGCCATCCGCACCAGCCTCGACCAGCTCCGTTGCCACCGAGTAACCGAGATTCGGGAACTCGACACTCACGGCGTCGCTGCCGTTGTACGTCGCCTTGTATGCCTTGAGTGAGCTGTTGGCAGGCCCTTTCACCTTTTTTCCGTGCGCCTCGAACTGCGAACCGTGGGCCGAGCAGCGTAGTCCAACCCCCTTCTTGAATGGGTCCACCGCAACACCTTTGTGCGTGCACTTGGCCGACACGGCATAAAACTGGTTGCCCGGCATGCGCGTCACCACGATTTGACTGCTCGAGGACGGGATACCCGGGACGCGCAGCCGCAACGAGCCGTACGAATTCTTAAGCTGCGAAAAGTCATCGAAGCGCATTCGGAACACCGCCGTTTCCCCGGCCTGCACTCCGGACAGAAACCACCGCCCGGGCCCAGCCCCGCAAGCCCCACCACAAACCGAGGCGAAAGCCAATGTCCGTAGAGCGCCGCGCCGATTCATTTGTTTCTCCATCGATGTCATGGCTCAAAATACTTACCCGAGTCTGCGTAAAATCACGTTCTAGGAAAACCAAAAACTGCGCTTGGCCAAGCGGAGAGTTTTGCCGTTTGACAGCCGCCCCGGATTCGGGCTAGCTCCCGCCGGTGCTTGGCCAAGCCGAGACCGGCTTCCCTCCATGACAAACGACCCCGACCAAATCGCCCGCATCGAGGTGTACCTGAATGAAAACCTGTCTCCTGCCCGGTTCAGGCATGTGTTGGGTGTGCGGGAAGTGGCTCTAACCCTGGCCAAGCGCCACGGCGTCGACATAGCCCAGGCCGAGCTGGCCGCCCTGCTCCATGACTGTGTGAAGGAACTCCCTGACGACGAGCTGCGCGGCTTGGCCAAGCGCCACGGGCTGCAAGTGGACGAGCACGAGCAACAAACACCCGGTCTACTCCATGGTAAAGTGGCGCCGTTTGTCGTCGCAGAACGATTCGGTGTGAACGACGAAACAGTGTTCGATGCCATGCGGCGCCACTCCACCGGTGCAGTGGAGATGGGGTCGCTCGACCAAGTGCTGTTTGTCGCCGATTTTTGCGAACCAAATCGCACTTACACAGCAGCGGCAGAAGTACGCGAGTTGGCCGGACACGACCTTGAGGCGGCCGTGCTTGAGGTGATGCAGTTCAAGCTTCGCAAGACACTGCTCAAGAAACAGCCCGTACACCCCGACTCGTTTCACGCCTACAATGCACTGGTCGATAAACGGATTAAAAATAGGACCGACTGACATGGTTTTTCTTTTCTCATGAAAATTTGCGATCTCAATCCTGGTCCCGGCATCGGTGCCAGCGCGTGGCACGTGGAAATGGATGACCATGGCCTTCTAATGGATGCCGGCACCCATCCCAAGTTAGAGGGCGCGCCGGCGTTGCCGCTGTACGACACGATTCGCGAACGCCCCGTGGACGCCATCGCCTTCACGCACTGCCATCACGACCACGTCGGCTCGCTGCCGGTGGCACTGCGCCTCTTCCCCCGGGCGCACGTGATGATGACCGAGCTGAGTTACTTCATCATCGAGCGAGTGCTGCACAACTCGGTCAACGTGATGAAACGACAGGCCGACGAAAAGAGAATCGCCGAGTACCCGCTCTACACCCACCGCGAGGTGGATGAGCTCGCACCGGTGTTCCAGGGCTACCGCTACAACAGGGAGATCGAGTGGGGCGCATTCGAGAAGGCGGCCAGGGGGCAGACTTCCCCTACACTCGAGTTCCATGACGCCGGCCACGCGCTTGGCTCGGCCGGCATCATGGTGCGCGGCAAAAAGGAGACCCTCTTTTACACTGGCGACGTCTGCCTGCACGACCAGACTATCCTCAAGGCCGCCCGGTTCGGAGAGGTGCAGGCCGACGTGATGATCATGGAGACCACCCGGGGCACCCGCGAAACGCCCGCCGGCTACTCACGCGATGCCGAGATCGAGAAACTCGTG
>CAJWPV010000094.1 GCA_913045395.1 uncultured Verrucomicrobiota bacterium
AGGGTTACTTCGCCGATGCCGTAGTGTTCGATCCCGAGACGGTGAGCGACCATGCGACCTTCAAAAAGCCGCACCAATATTCCACTGGTGTGTCGCATGTCTTTGTGAACGGCGAGCAGGTCTTGAAGGACGGCGAGCACACCGGCGCCAAGCCCGGCCGCGTCGTCCGCGGCCCCGGCTGGAAAGGCCACCTGAAGGCCAAGTAATCGGGATCATCGACAAGAGTGCTGCTATGGTTCGAGAAGGCGAGGCTCTAAATTGATCGCTTGTGGAGTTGGCCATCCTTCATGATGACACGGAGGTTTTCACGGTCGAGCAGCACCTTTGGGTCGGACAAGGGATCGCCCTTTACCAGTAAAAGATCGGCAAGAAAACCTTGTTTTACCTGGCCGAGGCGGCCGGGCATGTCCATCGCTTCACCGCCGTTCTTTGTCATGGTAAGGATGGACTCCATGTTTGTCATGCCGCAGTGCTGGATGAAATGATCTAGGTCGCGGGCGTTTTGACCGTGCGGGGTGATCATAAAACCGTAATCGCCTCCGCCCAAAACCCTCACGCCTCGCTTCATCAATTCCTTGATGCCTTTGACGGCGCTTTCGAGTTCCTCTCGAAATCCCATGGCCTTGACCTGTTCCTCGGTGAACCAGTCCGATCCCTCGTAGGCGGCAATGGCAGTGAAGCCGATGTTGGGACTCACAAAAATCCAGTCCCTGTTTGCCTCCAGCATGTCGAGGGCTTCCTTGTCGGCGTAGTTGGCGTGATAAACCACCTTGATACCGTGCCGGACGCAGCGCTTGACCGACTCGGCACTGCGGGCGTGGGCACTGAGCCGCTTGCCGTGGGCGTGGGCGACCTCGGCGGCGGCGGCGATCTCCTCCTCGCCCATGATGGTGGTTTCGGAGCCGGCGTGCGGCACGAAGGAGTCGCCGGAGATCACCAGCTTGATGATGTCCACGCCTTCGCGGATGAGTTCCCGTGTGAGCCGGCGGTATTCCTCCGGGCCATCGGCCACCAGGGCCATCGATTGGACCTCGGGCATGTGAAGGGTGCGCATGTCGCCGAGCCCGCTGGTGACCGTCAGCCAAGGGGTTGCGGCCAGGAGGCGTGGGCCGGGAATTTCGCCCTTCTCGATGGCGTTGCGGATCACGACATCGAGCCGCGGCTTGGCCGATGCGGCACTGATGCAACTGGTGATGCCGTGGTCGAGATAGAGCCGGGCGTTGCGCATGGTTAGGAGGGTATGCTCCTCGGGGGGGATTCGCCCCAGCGCAGCCAGGTCATCGGTGTTTTCGATGCTCAGGTGCGCGTGCGACTCGACCAGCCCTGGCATCAGGGTCATCCCGTCGCCTCCATCGATGATCTCTGCGCCGTCGCGTTGCAGCGATTCGCCTTCCCGGGCAACCGCAACGATCTCGTTGCCTTCGACCAGCACTTCCCCCTTGAAGGGTTCATCCCCGCTGCAATCGAGCACGGTTATGTTTGTGAATAGATGTTTGTTCATCGGGTCAGTCATTTGGTGACGGTTTCAATTCATTCATCAAATTCTGGGCGGCGTTCCCCAAGTGCAGGGTGTCGACGCCGGCCAGGATCAAATTGTAACCTTTTTGCAGGTAGGGCCGCACCGCATCAGCGCTGACTCCAAAATAGCCGATGGGCATGCCTGTGGACTGGCATGCCTGGAAAATCCGTTCGATGGCACCGACGACAGCCGGGTCGTCGAGCTGCCCCATTTTGCCGAGGCTGGCGGAAAGGTCATACGGCCCAAGCATGATGCCATCGATCCCCTCGACGCGGACAATCGACTCGATGTTTTCAACCGCTTCGATGTGTTCCGCCTGGACGAGGACGGCCACTTGTTCATTGGCTGTTTCCAGATATTCCGCAAAGCGCATCCCGTAGCCGTGCGCCCGGCCGAGGCCAACGCCGCGAGTGCCCTGCGGCGAGTAGCGTGCATAGCGCACCACGTCTTGAGCCTGATCCACGGTGTTGACCTGCGGGGCGATGATTCCTGCCGCACCCAGGTCGAGTACTTTTTTGATCGGCACCTCCGCTGCGGCAGGCAATCGCACAACGCACGCAACCCGGTCGCCAACGGCTTGGAGGATGCCTTGAATGTCGCTGTATTCAAGGGAGCCGTGTTCGGCGTCCAGGAACAACCAGTCGAAACCGATGTCGGCCAAAATTTCTGCGGTGGCTGCCGTGGGGAGGGTGACCATGGTGCCGAGCAGCGTTTCATCGTTTTTTAATCGTTGTCGGAAGTTGTTACTCATGACTAGTTATGCGCGCTTGGGCTGAAAGACGATGACTGTTTTGACTTCCAAACACCCCACCCTCAAAGCGGCGGCGGCCGGTAGTATCAATAATGGCTTCATGTCGCGGGCAAGGTTCATCGCCGTTGCCCGTTATTCAAGCCACTTTAACAGGGTTGATGTTGACCAGGCGACTCCGGGGTGAAACGGTTTTCCGACTCATGAAGGCGTTTCCGACTCTGTTTCGCTTAGGGGTTGCTTGTGGACTGCTTAGCCTGATGTTGCCCCTGGCCAAGGCGGCCAAGGTGGAACGGCCCAACTACATCATTATTTTCTGCGACGACCTGGGCTACGCGGATATCGGGCCGTTTGGCTCGGAGAACCACCGCACGCCCAATCTCGATCGTATGGCGGCAGATGGACGGCGGTTCACCAGCTTTTACGTGACCAGCGGCGTCTGTTCACCGTCTCGCTCGTCGCTGATGACCGGCTGCTATCCCAAGCGGGTCGGCCTGCACCAGAACGAGAAGGGGCAGGGGGTGTTGTTTCCGGGCAACCAGCGTGGTCTTAATCCCAGTGAGATAACCATTGCCGAGGTGTTGAAGGCCAGGGGGTATGCTACCGGGATCGTTGGCAAGTGGCACTTGGGCGATCAGCCGGAGTTCCTGCCCACGCGCCAGGGTTTTGACTCTTACTTTGGCATCCCGTTCTCCAACGACATGGGGCAGAAGGATCGGCCGACCAAGCAGTATCCGCCGCTGCCGTTGTTGCGGATGGAGAAGGTGATTGAGGAGGAGCCTGACCAGAGGCTCATCACGCAGCGTTACACGCGGGAGGCGATTACGTTTATCCAGCGCAACAAGGCCAGGCCGTTTTTTCTCTATCTGCCGCATACGATGCCGCACTGGCCGCAGTACTCGAGCGAGCGTTTCGCCGGCAAGTCTGCCAACGGCAAGTGGGGCGATGCAGCGGAGGAGATCGACTGGTCCACCGGCGAGATTTTAAAGGCGCTAAAGGCCAACGGCCTCGATGAGAAGACGATGGTTATTTTCATGTCCGACAACGGCGGGCCGCTGCGCCACGGCGCGAGTAACAAGCCACTTAAGGGTGGTAAAGGTTCGACGTGGGAGGGTGGCCACCGGGTGCCGTTTGTAGTGCGCTGGCCCGGCGCGATCCCGGCCGGGACGAGCAGCGACGCGATGGCGACATCGATGGATCTGCTGCCGACCCTGGCCAAGTTTGCCGGTGCCAAGCTGCCGAGCGACCGCAAGCTTGATGGCAAAGACATCGCCCCGCTGCTCCTTGCCAAGCCGGAGGCGGCGACGCCGCACAAGGCATTTTATTTTTATTCGCGCGGCCAACTGCACGCTGTTCGTAGTGGAAACTGGAAGCTGTTTTTCACTCGGGGCAAGAAGGCGCCCAAGGGCCAGCCGGAGGCGCTCTACAACCTGGCCAATGACATTGGTGAGACCACGAATGTGCTGGGCGAGCACGCCGGCGTGGCCAAGCGCTTGGCCAGGCTGGCCGAGGGAATGCGGGAAGATCTCGGTGACGACCTCACCGGCGCAATGGGCAGTGGCACCCGCAAACCTGGCTTCGTGAAAAATGCGAAGGCCCTTACAAAGCGGAAATAACAGGTTCGATTCATGAAAACACTTCATCATTCAACTCTTGTGTTGTTGCTGTTTGCGATGAGCACATTTGTTTTAGCCGCGGACAAGCCGGTCATCCGGCAGGTGAGCAGCGAAGGCATACGCCACAGCATCCTGATCTGCGGCAAGCTCACCCAACTCATCAACGAAAAGAACGAGGTTGTCTGGCAGGTGAATGAGAATTCGCGCGACGGCTCTGTTCTGCCGAGCGGCAACATTCTTTATTCAGCGCGCAATGTCGCCAAGGAAATGACGCGCGACATGAAGGTCGTGTGGAGATACGCCCTGGCCAAGCCCAACAAGGAACTCGGCACCGCGTGGCGCTTGGCCAACGGCAACACGCTGGTCGTCGAGCGGGGGCCAAAGCCGCGCCTGCTCGAGATTACAAAAGACGGTAAAGTCGCCGTCGAAGTGCCGCTCAGGCCGGAGACGGACAACGGCCACATGCAGACGCGGATGGCTCGCAAGCTGCCCAACGGCAATTACCTCGTGCCGCATCTGCTGGCATTCAAGGTGAAGGAATACAAGCCAGACGGCACGGTGGTGAACGAAATCAAAACTGACCTCGCCGAACTCGGCGGTCGTGCTGCCGAGAATTGGCCGTTCACCGCGATCCGCTTGGCCAACGGCAACACGGTCGTCAATCTCACGCACGGCAACAAGACGGTGGAGTTCGATCGTGATGGCAAAGTCGTCTGGAGGGTTGACAACTCACACGTTAATGGGCGTTTTGCCGACCCGTGCGGAGGTCAGCGCCTGCCCAACGGCAACACGGTGATCAGCAGTTACGCCCAACGCAACCCCGGCAAGGTGAGGGTGTTTGAGGTGAACCGCAAAAAGGAGGTGGTCTGGGAGCTGTTCCATCCGGCCTCGAACGCGCACGGCATCCACGTCATTTCGACCAACGGCAAGCCGCTCTCCGACGCGAGTTTGAAGTAGGCTTGTCACACCTTAAAAACAGTTGAAGTCTCCGGGAAGGCGACTTAGATTCCACCAAATATTGAACCTTTTGTAAGGATGAAGAACCAAATTTCTCCCCGACGCGCTTGGCTTAGAGCATTTACCCTCATCGAATTGTTGGTCGTCATTGCAATTATCGCCATCCTCGCGGCCCTGTTGCTGCCTGCACTGGCCCGGGCGAAGGAGTCTGCCAAGCGCACCAGTTGTCTCAACAACCTCAAGCAAATGTCGCTCGCATGGCAAATGTACGCAGACGAAAATAATAATAAACTGCCGCACAACCGGAACAAGTTTGGCCAAAGAACTGGCAACTGGCCGTGGGACGCCGGGATCAACGTTGTTGCGGCCATGGAAAAGCAAGGCTTCCAGCGAAACATTCTATATTGTCCGTCGTTCCTCGAACAGAACGACAAAGAGTTGTGGCAGTTTACTGGGCAGATACAATTTCGGGTCATTGGCTATGCCCTTACCATCCCATGGGCACCCCGTGTGGTGGAGACGAACATCAACTATACCATGTCGACTCGGTCGATCAAGGTGAGGGGTATCGGAACGATCACGCCCTCTCCATCCGACCGAGTTCTCACCGCTGATGCCACATGCTCCTCATCACTCAACACTGGATTTGATTCGGTTCGTGGCGGATGGTCCAAGTTACACAAGGCAGCGCACTTGGATAATTCCGGCAAATACCCAGCCGGTGGAAACCTTAATTATCTCGATGGCCACGTTGCTTGGCAGAAAACCAAGATGGAAGGCCGTAAGTTGGTCGGCATGGTCGAGCGCACATCTGGCACCCCGGTGTTTTACTGGTAGACCCTTTGCCTGCTTCAGCGTTTAATCCCGTCACGGGCACGGCGTTATCGTGATCGGATGAAGACACTTTACCTCGATATTTTCAGCGGCATCAGCGGCGACATGTTTCTCGGCGCGATGATCGACCTTGGTGTCGACGAAAAGGCGCTCGAGGCCGAGTTGGCCAAGCTCAATCTTGACGGTTACCAGCTGCATGTCTCCCGCAAAACCAAGGCCAACATTGAGGGCGTCAAGTTTGATGTCCATTTGCTTCCCGCCGATAGCGAGAGGATAGGCGACCGCCATGAACACTCGCACGAGCATTCGCACGAACACAGCCATTCACATTCACACAGTCACGATGACGATTGCCACCCGCATGAACGTAACTTTGCCGATATCCAGGTTCTGATCACTGACAGTTCGTTGAGCGATTGGGTGAAGGAAAAGTCGATCGCCGTCTTCCGCCGTGTTGCTGAGGCCGAGGGCAAGGTTCACGGTATGCCGACGGAGGAGGTGCACTTTCACGAGGTCGGCGCGGTGGACTCGATCATCGACATTATTGGCG
>CAJWPV010000095.1 GCA_913045395.1 uncultured Verrucomicrobiota bacterium
CCGCAGGGCGCACGAACTTTTGTCACAGCTGGGCCTTGAGGAGGCGCGCTACCGCCGGCTGGAGAATTACTCCGCCGGCATGGTTCAGCGCATCAAGCTCGCGGCGACGCTGGTGCATGATCCGGATCTGCTGCTGCTCGACGAGCCGACCTCGGGGCTCGATCCGGATGGGCGGACCGCGATGCTCTCGCTGCTCAAGTCACTCGCGCGGCGGCCAGGCAAGTCGCTGGTCTTGTCGACGCACCTGCTCGGCGACATCGAGCGGGTCTGCCGGCACGCGATCATTTTGGAGGAGGGCGCCGTCGCTGCGTCGGGCACGCTCGACGAGTTGCTCGCCGGTCAGCCGCATGCTTTTTTGCTCCAATGGAAAAGCGATAACGACGCCATCAGTGGTGAGTTTCTCGCTGCGTTGCAGCGGTCGGGTGCGGAGGTGGCTCCGGGTGATGAGCTTGGCCAAGCGCGGGCGGTGGTGTCGGAGCAGTGGGCGACACAACAGTTTTTTCAGCTCGCCCGCGAATGCGGCGTGACGTTGACCGGTCTTGAGCCGGAGGAGATGGATTTGAGCACGATGTACCGGCGGCTGGTCGGCAAGGAGACCGCCGCGCCGCTGCCGGTCATCGGCTTAGCCAAGCGCGAGGAAAGCGAGGTATCGTCGTGAGTGCCGGTTCGCTGGACGACCGGAACGAGCAACAGCGAGCCGCTTGGCTGGCCTGCTGGCCGATCGCGCGAACGGCATTACTGCTAGTGTTTCGCCGCAAGCTGTTTTGGTTGTTTCTTGGTATTGCGTTATTGACGTTCATGTTTCGGTTCGGTGTGATTTATCTGCTGGCGGAGTTGGACACACAGCAGCCGGGTATTGGCCGAATGCTATCTCGCCTGGACCCCAATCTTGAAGGCTCCGGCCGGACGTTCCTCAACTTCATGTTGGCGCAGAGCACGGTGACCATGATTTTGCTGGCGTTCGCCGGTTCGGTGCTGGCGGGCAACGACCACCAACGGGGCGGGTTGACGTTTTATCTGTCGCGCCGAATCAACGTGCTCCACTACACGGGCGGCAAGCTGCTGGCGATCGGTTTGCTTGTCAGCCTTACGACGACGCTCCCGGCGTTGGTGCTGTTTCTCGAGCAAGGAATGCTGGGCGATACGGCGAAGTATTTCACCGAAAACTACAACATCGCTATAGGCATCCTGGGCTACGGCGGGCTGATCGCTGTGACACTTGGGTTGCTGTTGTTCGCGCTGGTGTCGTGGATGCCGCGGCCGGTGCCGTTGGTGATGTCGTGGGCCTGCTTGTTCGTGTTCCTGCCGGTGCTCAGCGGAATTTTGCGTTGGGTCTTCGACGACCGGCACTGGCGGCTACTGAATCTTTGGCGCGACCTATACGCTATCGGTAGCCGCTGTTTTGGCGAGGCGGCGGTGCGCTCCAGCGACGAGGCGCAATTACCGGAAGCGGCGGCGGTGGTCTTCTCCGTTTGTCTTGTATCGTTCATTGCGATCGTGGTTCGCATCCGCCAACTCCGGCACCAGTCATGAACACCGAAACCACAACGACAATTGCACTAGCCGAAGTGAGAAATGTGTCCAAATGGTTTGGCCCGGTGATGGCGCTCAACGGCGTGAGCCTCGACATCGGCTCTGGCATCACTGGCTTGGTCGGGCCAAATGGCGCGGGCAAGACCACGCTACTGCGCCTGCTCACCGGCCAGATCAAGCCGAGCCTCGGCGAGATCGATGTGTGTGGCCACGACGCTTGGTCGGCCAAGGCGAAAGATCACATCGGGCTGTGTCCGTTCGGCGACGCGACGTGGGACGAGTTGTCGGGGCGGCAGTTGATGCGCGTGACGGCCGGGCTGCGTGGGTTCACCAGGGCCGAGGCACGGAAGCGTGCCGAGGCGGTACTGGAGACAGTGGGCATGGACGACCGTGCCAATCGACCGGTGCGTACCTACTCGAAGGGCATGCGCCAGCGCATCAAGCTTGGCCAGGCGCTGATCCACGACCCAGATCTGCTTGTGCTCGACGAGCCGCTCAACGGCGTGGACCCGGTCGGCTGCGAGGAGTTGAACGATCTGTTCCGCAGTTTGGCCGCGCAGGGCAAGGCGGTGTTGGTGTCGAGCCACATTTTGCACGAGATGGATCAGTTGGCCGACCGCATCCTGTTCATCTGCCAGGGTAAACTGCTGGCTTCTGGCTCGCTGGCGGAGATTCGTGACATGCTCGACGACCACCCGCTCAAGGTGCGTATCTCGTGCGGGTCACCGCGCCGGATTGCACCGCAACTACTCACCCTCGAGTCAGTGAAATCCGTGAGTATCGAGCCGCCGAGCGAACTGCTGCTCGAGGTTCAAAACCCGGGCCGGTTTTACGCTGAGTTCGGCGAGTTCGCCGCCGGGAACGATGCGCAAGTGCATCGGCTCAAGGCCACCGACACCTCCACCGAGGCGGTGTTCGACTATCTCATGGAACGGGCCTTGCACCCGGAATAGCAACATGGAAACTGCCAACAAAACATCGACCGTGGCTGCCTGCGCACAGGTGTTCCGACTGGCGCTACGGCGGCAGTTTTTTTCGCGGCAGACCATCGTTACCGCCGTGCTGCTTGGCTTGACACTGGGGATCACGGCGCTTTGGGCCTATCCCATGCCGTGGAATCCAGATCCCCGCACCTCGGCGCAACTGGCCTCCCGGATTCTCTCGCCGCTTTACATGGGCTTTTTGCTGCCGATCATCTGCCTCAGCTACGCGTCGTCGGCTATCTCGGGGGAGCGCTCCGAGCAGACGCTCGTGTACCTGCTCACGACCAACATCCCGCGCCCGCTGGTTTACCTCGCCATGTACGCTGCTGTCCTGCTGCTCACGCTTGCAGTGACACTGGGCGGGTTGGCAGTGCTATGCCTCGTGCCGGGCAAAATTGGCCTCGAGGCACTGGGTGTTTTTTGGACGGTTACGACCTGCGCGACGGTGGCCTATGTCGGACTGTTTCTGCTCTTCAGCGCGGGGGTGCGCAGGGCGACGTTTCTCTCGCTGGCCTATGCGCTGATGATCGAGACGCTGACCGTTAACATCCCCGGGGTCGTCAACCGGATCACCGTCTCGTTTTACGCCAAGAGCTGGCTCTACGAGACCGGCAAGCCGCTCGATCTTGCGCCGACCGGAGCAGCGCTTGGACTGTTTAATCCAGTCTCGGCCGCGAGCGCACAATGGGTGCTGGTCCTGGCCTCCGTCGGTTTTCTTGCCTTGGGCATGTGGCTTTTTTCGCGGAAAGAATATGACTGAGCCGCTACGCAAGAGCGCCGAGCGCACGCTGCGCCGATTCGCCCCGCCGCTCTACCGCTGGCTGCAACGCCGCTCCGGCCAGCGCTTGGCTAAGCGCTTCTCGACTGCCGAGGAGCGATTCCGGCACATTTACGAATCGAACCACTGGGACGAGGCCGAGTCGGTGTCCGGCCCCGGCTCGACGATGGAGGAAAGCGAGCCGATCCGCCGGGAGTTGCCGGCGCTGCTCGGGGAGCTGGGCGCGACATCGCTACTCGACCTCCCGTGCGGCGACTTTCACTGGATGCAACACACCAACCTGGCCGGCATCGACTATATCGGCGGTGATTTGGTCGGCAACCTTGTCGAGCGTAATCAAGCAAAGCACGCCCGTGACGGCGTGGAGTTTCGGAAGATCGATCTTGTGAACGATACGCTGCCTGCGGTTGACGTGATCCTCTGCCGCGACTGTCTCGTGCACCTGTCGTTCACCGATGCGCAGGCAGCCCTGGCCAACATTGCCCGTTCCGGGGCCAGGTGGCTGCTGACGACAAGCTTCCCTAGCGTGACGCGAAACGATGACATTGTCACCGGCCAATGGCGTCCTCTCAACCTTATGCTCCCACCCTTCAATTTATCCGAGCCAGCCAAGCGCATCGTCGAAAACTGCACTGAAACCGAGTTCGCCGATAAATTACTGGGTGTGTGGCCAATCGCCGATCTGCCTCAAGCAGGGTGCTCGTAACAATCCATCCCGCTTGGCCAAGCGTGGTCAGCGGGGCCGGCGCTGGGGGTTTGGGCGGAGTTCCACCTCGTCGAGTTTTCCGTCGTTGTTGCGGTCGAGCGCTTTTAACCGGGCGGCGGCTTCCTCGATTTCGCGGGCGGAAATCTCGCCGTTTTTGTCTCGGTCCAGCACGTCCATTGCCGGGAGCAATTGCGTGACTCTCGGCGGGCCGTCGGGGGGATTGGGCGGCCGCCGGCGCTTTTCTCGGCCGGCAATTGGTTCGCCTTCGCTTTTGCCGGCCAACTGGGAGTTCACTGACTCGATGCGCCGGGTGATGAACGGTTTGATGGCCAGGACCCGCCGGTTCACCGCCCGATTGATGCCTTCGCTGTCGCCGTTGATGCCCATCTGGAGTCCCTCCGATCCGGGGCCATCAGTGTCCTTTTTCACATGCGGAGCGATGGCCTTTTCGAATTCCGCAATGCGGGCAAAGTATTTCTTTTCGGTGAAATCATTCTTCATCAATTTGGTCACGGCATTTCTGTAAAGCTTTGGGAATCGTTCGGTCGCAAACAATCGTTCGACAATGCGGCGGCGGGAGATCCACGGGCGATCAATGTCCCATTTGACCAGCATCTCCGGCGATCGTCCCATGGTGAAGGTACCGAACGTCTCGTTGAGATCCCACGGCAACATCCGCAGCTTGCCGTCGGCCTTGTCCATTACCAGATAGTAGTTGTGCGGCATGCCGATGTAGCTGTCGATATTCACCAGGATCGACGTCGCAGCGAGGTAGCCGGCGAACTGTTCGAGGTTCATCCGCTGGCCGATCTCGCGGGCGAACTCGTCGTCCGATCCTTGCTCGACCAGTTCGAGTAGCTCGGCGAACCGCCGGATTTGGTCCACGTTCTTTTCTCCCACTTTGATGTTGTAGCGCTCGTAGGCTTTTGGTTCCTCTCCCAGATAACGCCAGTCGTCCATCGACTCCGGTTTCATCAACAGGCTCCCTTTCGAGGCCTTGCCCAGGTTTTGCCCGATGTAACGATCATCCACCTGCTCGATGATCACGTAGATGCCCAGCGGTTTTTTCTCCGCCAAGCCCTCGATCGTCAGCGTGACGTCGGCCCAGCCGACGCCTGGGGTGGGCATCCCGGCGGCGTGGTACAACTCGTAGCCGAGTTTCTCCTTCATAAACGCGGAGTCGATGAAGGCGTTGGAGAAATTGAGCTTGGTGCGTCCGTACAGCTTTTGGCCCTTGGCGAAGCGGTTGGTGTCGATCTTGAACGGCCGCTTCAGTCCGCGTGAGGCAAAGCGATAGGACGAATTGCCCTTGAACCGCATGCCGGTGTCCGGGAGTGACAGGCCATCGATGAGCACCTTCGTCTTGGCGTAGGGAAACTGGTTGCCGAAGTCTACCCGAGGACCGTCCTCGCCGGGACGACGTTCGCGTCGCTGAGGTTGCATCGCGTCCCACGCTTCGCGCGTGATCGAGATTTGGACGTCGAGCACGTGGTTCTCGACATAGACGGAGTTCCAGAACGCTGCATCGGCTTTTTTGTTATCAGAAGATTTCTCTGCCGCTTGGCCAAGAGATATGAACGAGGCGGCACAAAGCCAGGCGAGAAGGGGAAGTCGCTTCAAGATGGGCATGCAGAGAGGCTAACGCCACCTTCAGCCCCTGGCCAAGCGAAAATGGCGAACGGCAAGGCATCCACCGGAGATTAATAATAGAATGGGTAAGTGCTGGACTCGTGGTTATTGGCGATCGCACGTCCGGTTTGGACTTGAGTCGGCTTGGGCGAAAACCCAAATTCCCCGAGGTGTTCCGTGGCGCATGTATTGGGCGTTGGCTCGCCTTTGTTCTACTGGCCTGGCCTGTTTTGGCTGGGGCGGGGCATTGGGCGTTTGTGCCGCCTCAAAAAACACCGTTGCCGACCGTCCGCAATGTCGATTGGCCAAGCAATGAGTTGGATCGGTTTATTCTGGCCAAGCTTGAGGCGGTGGGTGTTGCGCCTTCAAAGCAGGCTTCCCGGCCCGCTCTGGTGCGGCGGTTGTATTTGGATCTGACCGGGTTACCACCTCCGCCGGATGGGGCATTGGCGTTTGTTGGGGATGATTCCCCGGGGGCTTATTCCCGGCTTGTCGAGCGGTTGCTGGCGTCGCCGCATTTTGGGGAACGGCAGGCTCAGAACTGGGTTGATCTAGCCCGG
>CAJWPV010000096.1 GCA_913045395.1 uncultured Verrucomicrobiota bacterium
AGAATTGAAAGCTCAAGAGAAATGAAACACATACTAATCACAACAATCGCAGCCGTGCTGTTGGCGGGGTGTGGGAAGGCGCAGCAGCCATCTGCGTCTGTCAAAGTTAAAAAGATAGAAACGCTGCCTGAAGAATCAGGGGTATCCATCATGACCTTCAACACGGAGTGGCTTCTGGGGAGCCAGGCTCAGGTGGAGGCATTAAAGAAGAAGGACATCTGGGGACTGGAGGAGAAAGACACAGAATCTGAAATCGAAGAGCAGCATCAGGCAATTGCCACCATTGTTGCGAGGCACGCCCCGGACATCCTTTGCCTTCAGGAGGTGATTAACGAGGTTGCGGCCAAGCGACTCCAAAAGGCTCTCCAAGGCAAGGACCTGCAATACGCCCTTCATTTCCTTGAGAGCCGTGACACCTATCTGGAGCAGGACGTTGTGTTTCTAATCAACAAAAGCAGCGAAAATATCACCGACATCAAAGCCTCTCATCCAATTGATCCTGTTTACCCATCGAAATGCGTAATTCTAACCTGCCTCCTCAACGGCGAGCCGACTGCCATCATTGGCTTGCACCTAAAGGCAGTCCCCACCGAACCGAGTGCGGTGGCTAAGAGGGAGAAGCAGGCTGACGCAGTTGTGAAGCAGCTTAATAGGCTTTCGGCTGCTGGTTATGCTACTTTGGTGCTTGGGGATTTAAATGATTGGGATCCCATTGTTCCGGATGCCGACCCCAGCGAACAGGCGACTCCTACGTCACAGGCCTTGAAGAAGATGAAGGACTACGTTCCCGGGGGTGACGATGAACTGGTCAACAGCCTCAAGTGGGTTGAGCCGATAGAAAAGAGGTATACATTCAACTACAAGGGTTCAAAAACAGTGCTGGATCACATCCTTCTGCCCCTTGGTTGGCAGGATAGAGTCTCTGGAGTCACAATCGACCACGACAGACCTGATGGGGCAAGCGATCATTGGCCTGTCATTCTGGACTTAAGCAGGTGAAGAATTGAAAGCTGAAGGGAAATGAAACAAATAATCACAACAATCGCAGCAGCCGTGCTGTTGTTGGGGTGTGAGACTACTTACTAAAGCATCGGAGTGATTTGTCCTCCAATCGGAGGTTTGATGATCAAAACAAAACAACTGTTTTTCGCGTTCCGCATTTGCCCCGGTGCATAGTGGTGCTTTAATGTGCAAGTGTAGGCGGCATATCAAAAAGCCCAGAAACTTTTAAAAAACAGGTAAAAAAGACTTACTCGCAATGCGAAGGTCTGGAGTTTGATTTTCCGTGACTCCACCACTCTTTTCATGAAAGCAATAATCATTGGCGCCGGGCGCGGCATTCGGTTGATGCCCACCACGGCCAATTCGCCCAAGTGTTTCGCGGAGGTTAAGGGCCGCCGCATCCTTGACTGGGCGCTGGCCGCCTTCCGTGCCAACGGTCTCGATGACATCGTTTTTATCGGTGGCTACCAGATCGACAGGGTTCGCGAGGCTTACCCCGAATTTACCTTCCGCCACAACGCGGACTGGGAAAATAACAACATTCTCGCTTCGCTTTTCCACGCTGAGGATCAGATGGACGAAGGCTTTGTTTGCGCCTATTCCGACATTCTGTTTACACCCGACGCGGTTGCCTATGCATTGGCTAATCCCGCCTCCGCTGTGCTTGTCATTGACACGGAATGGCTCGCCCACTATGCCGAGCGCAGTCAGCATCCCAGCGACGATGCTGAGAAAGTGACTGTGGCCAACGGACGCATCACGCGTATCGAGCGATGCACGCCGGAGGCCGAGACTCATGGTGAATATACAGGCGTTGCCAAGTTCACCGCTGACGCAGTCGCCCGACTGCGCGAACATTACCACCGCTGCCGCGAACAATTTGCCGACCAACAATTCCGGGAGGCCAAGGCGTTCGAGAAGGCCTACCTCATCCACTTGTTCCAGCATATGATTGAAGCCGGCGAGGTGTTCGCGCATGCTGACATTCCTGGAGGCTACCGTGAAATCGACACGCAGGAAGATTTCGAACTCGCCCAGCAAAACTGGCCCAGCCCTTGAATCATGACCGACTTGCCGATGTTTCCCACTTCCGTCGTTGGCTCCCTGCCGCGTCCTGACGTCGTTCGGGCATTGCTTGGCCAAGCCGATGTCGGGGGCCAACTCGACGCCGTGATTCGAGAAGCCGTCGCTTTGCAGGAGAACGCCGGCATTGATATCCTGACCGATGGTGAATGGCGTCGCGCCTCGTACATTGGTGTCATTGCCGAACTCGCGCATGGCTTTGAGCTTGGTACCAACCCCGCAGACGGTCGCCCCTGGACGATTGTGGTCGATAAGCTTGCGCCCAGGAACCCCGGCTTCATTGCTGCGGAGGTTCGCTATTTGAAGACGATCACCAACCGCCGGATCAAGGCAACTCTGCCCGCTCCCGCGTTGCTGGGCGAACGCATGTGGTCTGCTGAAAAATCCAGCGCCGCCTACCCCACGCGCGACTCATTCGTCGCCGATTGCGTCCCCATCCTGCGCTGCGAAATCGAACTGCTGCGCGAAGAAGGCGTCGCTGTCGTTCAAATTGACGACCCGCACCTTTGCCTGTTTGTTGACCCCAAGGTTCGCGCGAATTACAACCACGCCGATCGCGCCGCCGACTTTAGTGTAGATATGGTCAACCAGGTTGTCGAAGGTTTCGGCGATATCAAGATAGCCGTTCACCTCTGCCGTCGCGCCGGTGCCCGCGCCCGGGGTGAAGCCACTCACGCCGGAGGTTACACTCCCATTCTTGGCCAACTCAACCGGCTGAAGGTGAACCATCTTACCATGGAATTCACCACCCCGGCAGCCGGCGACATGGCGGTGTTTAAAAAACTCCGAGAAGACCTTGAGATCGGGCTTGGTTGCGTGAGTTGTGATCCCGGCCAAGTTGATTCAGTCGATGAAATCGTCGCCCGGGTAGAGACTGCGCTCCAGTACCTTGCGCCGGCCCGCATCACGCTGAACCCCGACTGCGGGTTTGCTCCGGGATCCGCCGCCAAGGTCAGCCTCGATGAGGTTGCCACCAAGTTGAAGAACGAAGTCGAGGCTGCACGGCGGTTGCGCGAAAAATATTCCTGAATCTGTCCTTTGGCCAAGTGGGGGCTTGACATCGGGGCGGCTGCGAGGTAGTTGAACCGACGTCTGATCGCTTGGCGGTAAAGCAAGGAGCCAATATTCCCCGGTATCCAGCCAGCCAGGCTCAATTCAAGGTCGCGCTTCCCGCGGCTCGTTTTCCTCTAACTCAAGCCGGTAGGGATTGCAAATGAAGGTTTACCGGCTTGTACTTATTGATTAAATGACAGAGAGGAAACCCCGTAGAAAGGGTGATAAAAAACGAGGGCGATTTGCTGGAACCAAATCGCGAAAACGCGGTAAGCCAACCCTGGCACGCGACGACAAATTCCGTCCGAACCAACAACGGCGGCCCCGCGAAATCGCCGAACCGCTGGAGGCGCTCGAGATGGAGGGCATCTTTGGTTCGCTAAATCCGGAGATTCAGCACGCGCTGAAAAAGGAAGCTTACTCCACACCGACACCGGTGCAGGTCAAGGCCATCCCGCCGCAGATTGATGGCAGGGATTTGTTTTGCAGCGCACAGACCGGGACCGGCAAAACAGCCGCGTTCACAATCCCGTTGCTCCAGGATTTGGCTACTGAGAAAATCAATCCGGAGGGCCGTCACCCTCGGGCACTGATCCTTGCGCCGACGCGTGAGTTGGCGGCACAGATCGGCGACAGCATCACGGCCTATGGCCGATTTCTGCAGGTTTCCCACACGGTGATTTTTGGCGGCGTGGGACAGGGCCCGCAGGAAAAGGCGATGAACCGTGGAGTCGATATTGTCGTCGCAACGCCCGGTCGCCTGCTCGACTTGATGGGGCAGGGGTTTGTACAACTCGATGCCGTGAAGACGTTCATACTCGACGAGGCGGACCGCATGCTAGATATGGGTTTCATCCCTGACGTTGAGCGAATCCTGGTCAAGCTGCCGAAGGAACGCCGGACCGGGTTTTTCTCCGCGACGCTGCCGACAGCCGTGGAGGTCTTAGCCAAGCGCCTGCTGGTCAATCCGGCCCGGGTCACGATCAACCCCGAACAGCCGACGGTGGAGAAGATTTGCCAGCGACTGCTGTACGTGGATCGTGATCACAAGGATGATTTGCTCGTTTCGATTCTCCGCGGCCCGGAGGTGGGGCGCGCGATCGTTTTCACGCAGATGAAGTATAAGGCGAACCGTGTCTGCGAACGACTGGAGCGGGTTGGGATTTCCGCGGCGCCCATTCACGGCAACAAGACCCAGTCAGCGCGGACCAAAGCTCTGGACAACTTCCGGAGAGGCAAGGTGAAAGTATTGGTCGCCACCGACATTGCTGCGCGCGGGATCGATGTGGATGGCATCACGGATGTGTTCAACTACGATTTGCCGACGGAAGCGGAGACATATATTCACCGAATCGGCCGAACTGCGCGCGCCGGAAGCGAAGGCCAGGCGTGGACATTTTGCAGCAAAGAGGAAGCCGGTCTGCTGCTGGACATCGAGCGGTTGATCAAAAAACCGATACCCGACGATGTTGAGCACGATTTACATTCCGAACGTGCATTCAAGTCAGTGCGCTCTCCCAAAAAGCAGCAAAGGAGAGAGAGCCGAAACGGCTACGAAAAAAAGAAGCCCGCCAAAAGACGGCCAAGGCGCAACGCCCGATTCGCCCGGTAGTCGCCGCCATGACCATGTGCCGCTTGGCTAAGCGGCCTCGGTTCAGGCCAGGCTCCAGCCTTTTCGGTAGTCGCGTTTCAGGAATCGCTCCGCGTCCGGGGCGTTTGGAATTTTCAAGTGTTCCGTGTCCCACTCGATCTTTTTCTCGGCTCGATAGGCGACGTTGCCCAGATGGTTGGCCTCGGTGAGTGGCCCGGAGTAGCCAAAGTGGCAGGTGGTCGGCGCGCCGCTCTTGCAGGCATGCAGCCATTCGGAATGGTGCCCGATGGATGGAGCAATCCACGGCTCGGGTGCCTGAAAATCCTTGAACTCCTTTTCCGGCAACAGGATGTGTTTGCCGTAGTCGGATAGCAACATGCCCTTGTCGCCGATAAAGAGCATGCCACTGCCCCATTGGGGGATGCCTTTCTCCTTCCAGATCTTCGGCTTGTTCTCGCCCTGGTGCCACGTGAGTGTGACCGGCGGCATGTCCCCGCGGCTGCCGTAGATGTATCTCGCCGACATTGAGGCCGGTGCGATGTCGTGATGCGGTGGCGGCCCCCACGCCTCGACGGACTTTGGGGCATCGAGCTTGAGCGCCCAGAAAGGGAGATCGTTGAAGTGGCTGCCAAGGTCGGACATGGTGCCGTTGCCGAAGTCCCACCAGCGATACCACTTCGGCCCGGGGAAATAGACGGAGTGAAACGGTCGGTGCGGCGCTGGGCCGATCCAGAGGTCCCAGTCCAGATGCGCCGGCGGCTCCTGGGCTTCCTTCGGCGTTTCAAACGACCAGACGATGTCCCGGTTGCGCCTGGCCGCCTCCTGGCTCTGCCAACCCCAGGCGCGACCGACCCAGACGTGAGCCTCACGAACCGGGCCGATGGCGCCGGATTGGATTTTTTCCACGACGCGCCGGTAGTTGTTGCCGGCATGAATCTGGGTGCCCATTTGGGTGGCGACGCCTGCTTCCTTCGCTGCCTTTGTGATCACCCGCGCCTCGTACACGTCGCGCGTCAGCGGTTTCTCGCAATAAACGTGTTTCTTTGATTGCAGCGCCGGCAGCACGGCGAAAGCGTGCGTGTGCTCCGTGGTGCTCACCACCACGGCGTCGATGTCATCGGTCTTCTCGTAGAGCTTGCGGAAATCCCGGTACGTTCGCGCCTTGGGATGTTTTGTTGCCGCGCGGCTCAGGTTTTGCGCGTTGACATCGCAGAGCGCCACGACGTTTTCGGTCTTTGCCGTGTTTGCCAAATTGCTTCCGCCGCGACCCCCGCTACCGATGATCGCAAGGTTCAGTTTGGCGTTGGGCGACTTGGCGCTGACAATGGCCGGAAACCCCATGGCGGTTGCGGCCAAGCCGGTGGACTGGATGAACCGGCGCCGGGATTGCCGGTGGATGGGAAGTGAGTTCATAGCGGCGCAACGGTTACCCACCTGGCAGAAACTGGCGAG
>CAJWPV010000097.1 GCA_913045395.1 uncultured Verrucomicrobiota bacterium
GGCCAGGTGGCGGCGGTTCCGTGCCGGCTTGGAACTCCCACTCGCCGCTGAAGAGGCATTCGAGAAAGTAACCTTGAATTGACGGGCCGTTGCCCCGGAATTGGCCAAGGCCGTCACGGTTGAAAACCTTGATGGCAAGTTCGTTCCACTTGCCCTTGGCCAGGCCTCCCGGCGGCAGCTTGTAGCGCTTGGGCTTGGCGTCGCTTGGCTTGGTATCCGGCGGAAACGAGCCTGCGCCACCGAGTCGATGGCCGTTGATGAACGCCTCGTGCGCGGTATGGCTGGAATCGATCGTTAGCGTGACCGATTCAACCCAAAGATCGCGGCCACCGAGTGTCGCCCAATTGTCCGGCACCTTCACCCAGCATCGATACCAGCCGGTGCCAACCGAGCGCTTGGCCCCGGCATCCCCCGGCACGATGATCGGCCGCCAATCCTGCGCCCAAGCGCTTGGCCAAGCGGCGAGAAGACCCAGCAACCATGCTGATCGAAGTAAGTTCACGGAGAAATAAGGCGACGCGGATTATGGGAACGAAGCGTCGCCTGAGCAACCACCGCCTGCGCCAGACGGAGTCAATCTGCGTTGCCCAAGCCGGTGGGTTTGTAAAGCCACTTTACCGATAAGGTGGTGATTTGCACGGTGCCCAGATGGCCCTTGCGCCGGTCGCCGGCTGAGTGGCCGAGGAGCACGCGGTCGTCGATGAATGCCATGGCAGTATAGCAGTACCAGCCGTGCGGGTCGTCCTGCAGCGTCTTGGCCGCACTCCAGGTTTTACCATCGTCGCGAGAGATGGCCACGGTGAAGGGAGTGCGGTAGCTGCGCAGATCGGGCGTGATTTCGGAGTGGTCATTCCACGCCAACAGCAGGTCGCCGGTGGACGGGATGCGCTCAATGGCCGCCGGCGAACGCGGGGAAATCATGTTGGACGCACGCAACGGCGACCAAGTATCGCCACCGTCCCGCGAGAACGAAACAAACTGACTGCCGCCGTCGGTTCGGCAAAACATCATCAACCGGCCATCCTTCAACTCCACCACGCCCGGCTCCTGGGTCATGACGCGTTTGCCGGCATTGTCATGGGTTTTCATCGTGGTTTTGCCGCGACGCCAGCTTTGGCCGTTGTCGTCTGACAGGTAGCACATGATGATGCCCGCCCAGTCGGGCTTGGCGTAACCGGGTAAATTATGCAACGCCACCGGCGCAATCAGCCGCCCGCTTTTTTTCAACTGCACCACGCGGTCGTTGTTCATCACGTAATAACCCACCGGGGCCTTGATGATCTCCGTGGGTTTGCTCCACGTTTTCCCTTCATCGATCGAGCGGCGCAGCAGCGGTCGGCAGTCCTGCAGAGAGTTCTTGCGCAGATAAAAAAGCGCGATACTCCCGTCGTCCAGGCGCAGCAGCGAGACGGACATGATGTTCCAGTCGCCCTCGTTGCGCAGCGCGACCTTGTCGCTGGTGGTCCAGGTTTTGCCGGCATCGCTCGAATACCGAGCCGCCAAGTGAGCCTTGGAGTGGTCTCCGGCACCATCGGTGAAATGCGTATACAAAAACATCATTCGCCCATCCTTTAGCCGGATAAAGTCTCCCTCGCTGTTGCGTGGGTTGCCCGCCCCGGGTGGCAGACGCAAGGCGGCTCGGGGTTCGTCAGCGGCAGATGCCAAGCCTAGGCCGGTCACAAGTAACAAGGCGGCCAAGCCAACGGGAAAAGTGCAATGGGTGAATTGATTCATTCGTCGATCTTGAGTTCACTGGGGAGTGGCCAGACGTGGCCAAGCGGGGTGGAAGAGCGCTGCCAATTGCCGTTGGCGGGTGGCTTGGTGCCGTAGGCGTATATCGTCCGGCCTTGGCCGGCACGCGTCCATTCATGGAGCGGCAGGAGATAATTTTTGCCAAGCACGGCAGGGTCAGCGGCAGCGTGGAAGAGGGCATCGGTGCCCTTGACCAAGCGCACGAGTCGTCCTGCTTTTTTTTCCCGACCGATCGCGACCATGCCGTTGGCCGACTTGGGCAGGGCAAAAAACCGGGGGACAGCATTTCCGTATCGTACTGTCGACCAGGTTGACCCGGTATCGCCCAGTTGCTCGTAAACCGGAACCGGGAGGTTCAGCCGGGGGTCGTTGAGTTGTAGGCGGTACATGACTTGGTTGTAGTCGTAGAGCGGTGTCGGATGCTTGTTGCCGGAGAAGGTGAATGTGTAGGTGGCCTCAAAAAAGAGGGTGCGGCCGCCATCCTTGGCAAAGTAGGGATGCTGCTTGGGATTGTAGAAGCTGTAGTCGTCGTGGGTGACGATCTTCCGGGCGTAGGCCCACGGACCTTCCGGCCGGGCAGCCTCGGCAAACCAGATCTCGCCGAGCATCGACGAGCCGAACGACTGCGAGATCACCATGACCCAGCGTTGCCGATGATCGTTCCAATAAACCGAGCCGTGCTGGGTCAGCACCGGTTTGCCAGTTTCGATGTCGATCAAGTGGACGGGCGACTCGCCGGCGGTGATTTTCTTATCGGCGATCAGCTTGTTCACCTGCTTGTGATCCAGCTTGGGCTGTCCTGCGCGCCATTCGAATTTCAGGCTGCCGTCCGGATTTCGCTGCACACCGGATCCTGTGCCGGGCTGTAGGAAGGTGTAGGTCTCGTACTGGGTGGGATCGAGGTATCCTGCGACATTTGCACGGACACGCACCGACGGCATCCCGCCGGCAAAGTAAACGTACTCGTGCCCGTCACCGGCGCGGTGTAGGAACGGATGACCGTGGGGATAGAGCGGCGCGTCTTTGGGGAACATGGCGAGGTGCCCGAACTGTTGCCGCTCATCGTCGAACTGCACCACGCCACGCTCGTAAACGGCCAGGGGCGCCTTGATTTTTACGTACTGCGCCAGCAACCGTGACTGCCGGTTTTCGTCCGGCAACACCACCAGACCATCGATCCAGGTCGGCCCTTTGCCGGGCATTTTGGCGGCTTCTTTGGCAAAGCCATTTTTGCCGACAGCATAGGTGAGATTCACTCCTAGCTCGGGATCGAGTCCAGCGACATCAGGAAGCAGCGACGTGGCGAATGGCACATGGAAATTGCCCAGCGGATACGAAGGCCGGTCGGTGTCTCCCCAGAACCAATGGAGTTTCCCCTGGTAAACCGCAGTCACCACACTGTCGGAACCAAACACCAAACCGTTGAGCAGAGGCTGCTTTATCGGCGAGCTCCTGCCCAGCAAGCGGCTGTCGCGATAAATGCCAGCGCCGGTCACGCGGTACAGCCGCTCGGCGATGTTGAGGCGCTTTAGCTTCAGCACCGCCTCGGAGCCTGGCGTGGTTTTTAGCCTTACGCCGCGATAGCCGAAACCGTCCTTGGGATACTCATAGCCATGACTATTGACGTGAAAAAAGATTTGCCGGTCCATCAACCCTGGCTCGTGAAACGCCACCGTACCATTGCTGTCGGTGTAAAAACGCAGATGGTTGACGGTCTCAAGTTCCACCAGTGGAACACCACGACCGGTCTCTTCGTCCACCACGCGGATGGCAAACCAGGCGGACGGCGGCGGCTCTGCCTGGCCAAGCGCTCCCAGTCGCAGGCCGATCAGCAGCGCGGGAAAAATGGAGTGTCTGGAGAGCATCGCGGCCGGGTTGAGGCCCGAGCCTAGCCGCCACTTTGCAACGAGTCCAATTCCTAAATGAAGATCCGCTTGGCCAAGCGGGTTAGTTTTGCTCGGGGGCCGGTTCCGGGGCGGGGCCTTCGACCGGCCTCTGCGGATCGGGAAACGGCTCGAGATTCTTTCCGTACTCTTCCGGCAACTTAAGCACGAGTCGCAACTGCTCCAGTAACACCGGTCGCATGTAGGGACTATTGGGCCGGAACAGATCCTCGAGAACCTGACGTTCAAGCTCCTTAAAAGGTGGCAAGCCGACGCGCTCCGTGCTGATGCCTATCTTTTTCTGGAACCGATTGAACAACTGGGTGGCTAGCGACTTGTGACCGACGAACTGATCGTCCTCGCCGACCGCGGCGTACTGGAAGGCCTGCAGGAGCAGTCCCCCGACGACGGCCTTGGTTTGGTTGTGGTCGGTCTCCCCGGCGTCCTCCTGCACGCGGGAGACACAGTACTCGTCGAGGCTCAAGCCCGGGACCGGGATGGACTGAGGATACAAATCTACCATGTATTTATACCACTTGGCTGCATCATCCTTGCGGTTGTACACATAGAGGAAATAGACGGCGCTTCGCAGGAAGTTCTTGTGGCCAGTGCTCATGTGCTCGGCCAGGCCTGTATCGGTATTGGAAGCAGCGTCCTCCTTGCGCTTGGCTTCCATTTGTTCCTTGTAGGAGTCGTTTGCTTTTCCGATCAAGTCAACATTCCAGCCATAATTAAAGTTGGGCGGCTGAGAGATCAACCTCCCCTGCATGCAGGCCTGCTGTAGTGCCTGGTAAATGATCCGGCGCAGCTTGAGGAAATCGCCTCCGGCGGCCTCTTCCTCCTCGATATTTAGGACACCATCCGGGACGCCTTCGGGGCCAGTCACATCGAATCGCTCGGTGACATCTTCAATGCCCTGCTGAGCCCAGTAGATGGCGTGAGCATCGGGTAAGCGCCACTCGAGCGGTCCCCACAAGTCGTCAACGGCCTTCATTTTTTCGGGATCCATCTTGAACACCTCCTCAAGGCGCTTGAGACGGCGGATGGCTTCGTCACTCTGCGGTTCGATCAAATCAAGATAACCGTCACGCCGCTTGCCGATGACGCCGCCGTCACGTATATCATCCTCTGTGTTGCGGCGTCCGTCGGGGCCGGGGTCGTGCATCATATCGGCGCACCACGCCATTTTGTAGAATCCGTGAGCGTCGTCGAGATTGTGACCTACCTTATGCTGAAAATGCCACGCCAGCTCATGGTACAGATGGGCACTGTGCGGGTTATACTTTAATCCCCCGTCCCGGATCAGTTCGATGCCGCGTTTGACCCAGTGCCAACGCACGTGCGGCGCCTCCACGCCGTCAAACTTCACCGAGATGTTGTACGACATATTCCACGCGGTGACTCGCCAGACGTGATCGGCGTGCGGTTGCAGCTTGGTGATCCAGTCTCCCAACTGCGCCATCTCGAAAAACTTGCCGTCCTCCTGCATCTGCATGGCACGTACCCAGAGGATGTTGGCGATCAACCCACGAAAGCCGCCCAGCACCACGGTTGTAAACGCGAGAGACGGCGGCAGATTCTCGATTTGCTCTGTATGGGTCAGCTTTTTCTCCTCGCGGAATTGGTTCATCCTGCGCTGACTGAAGTTGACAGCGAGCAGAAAGGCCAAGGCCAGAAGAGCCATGACGAATTTGTACGCTTTCCCGTGAAGTCTCATGTCGCGTCAGTTCATCGAGGCCGTGGGGTTCGGGAGCGCCAGTTCCTTGCGATGGAACATGTACACCCCGACCGCCATCACCAGTCCGCTCATGACCAGGACAATCCAAACGAAGGCGGAGAGCAGCGTGGTCCACTTGATCGTGCGCCCGTCGCTGAGACTGTTCACAGGCGAGTAGCCCCAAATCGATGTAGTGATTTTCACTGCGCCCTTGGCAAAAAAGATGGCTGCGCCGTCGAGCATCGACGATTCGTCCTTCTTACCGGTCTCGTGGTTGATCCCGGTGATGCCACCTTCCTCTATGATTTGCTCGAGCGTCCCGGTCGAGGCCGAGATCAGCAAGATGCCAAGCGACATGAAGGTGGCCACAGGGAAGGAAAGAAAACTCGACGCCATCAGGCCGATTGCCGAGATCAGCCCCAGCCAGAAATAAATGATCAACAGGCCACGGAACAGGTTCATGCCGAAGCCGCCGTCGTGATAGAGGATCATCGGGCCATCCTCCATAAGGAAAATTATCGGCCTCTCCGAGTTCCGGTTCATAAAATGAACGCGCACCAAACCATTCTGCGGGCCCTTGTCAGGCACGATTCCGATGGGCAGTTGCTCTTCATGAAACGCGCTTGAGCCACGATTCATCTCCTTGAAGGCGCCTTCGGGTGGCCAGCGCTTGTTGGTGCCTTCACCAACAGCAAACCAAAGCGTGTGAGACTTGGGATCGTACTCATCGTCTGCGTTGAACTTGAACCGCAAATAGATCGGC
>CAJWPV010000098.1 GCA_913045395.1 uncultured Verrucomicrobiota bacterium
CCAGTCGAGCAGTTCGGGATGCGTCGGTGGCTCGCCCAGTTTGCCAAAATCGCTGGTGTTGGCGGCCAGACCTCGACCGAAGTGCTGCTGCCAAAGCCGATTGACCATCACACGGCTCATCAGCGGATTGTCCGGATCCGTGATCCACCATGCCAGGGCGGTGCGGCGGCCGGTCGATTGCAGGGCGGCCTGCGGCGGCGTGATGCGTGCCGGGCCGGGATCGAGGATGCTCAAGAAACCCGGCTCGACAACGTCGCCTTTTTTCGGAATGCGCGTGGCCGGCGCCACCGGGCCGGCGTCACTGACTACAAATTTCACCTGCGGCAACGGCCTCGGCTTTTGCGCCTCGAACGCCTTCAACTCCGATCGCAGCCGCTCCCATTCTGCTTTGCTGGCGCCCATGAGCCGCTCGGGTAACTTGGCCGGCTCAACGCCAAACTGCCGCTCCGACAACTCCGCGATCTGCCGCTGGTATGCTGTGCGATCCTCCGGGCGCTTGCGGATCATGGTTTTGATTTTGTCGATAAACTTGCCGAAACCCTCGCCGGTGGTGTTTTTCAAAAGGGCAGGCTGCTCAATGGCGTCGAGTTGCCTGCGGATGTCCCCCGTCGCGGCAGCCCAGGCCTTGTGCTTCCTAAAAAATTTGCTGCGCTGCGGAACAGTGCCAACCGGCATCGAGTCGCGCGGCAGTAGTGGCGCGAAGAACGCCTGTATCCGGTAATAATCACGCTGCGGGATCGGGTCGAACTTGTGGTCGTGGCATCGGGCACATTGCAGGCCCATGCCCAAAAGCACGTCACCGGTGACGTTGGTGACGTCGGCGAGGATGTCGCGCCACTGCGTCTCCACGTCGCGCTGGTTGAACTCGTAAATCCAGTGACGCAGAAACATCGTTGCGATAAGCGCGTCGCGATTTCCGGGATCAATCTCGTCGCCGGCCAACTGCTCTCGCACAAAACGATCGTACGGCTTGTTGGTGTTGAAGGAGCGGATGACATAATCGCGGTACCGCCACGCCTCAGGCCGGTAGTGATCCGATTTGTAGCCGTCGGAATCGGCGTAGCGTACAAGGTCAAGCCAAAGAGTCGCCTGCCGTTCACCGTAGCGCGGACTGGCGAGCAGGCGGTCGATCAGTTTTTCGTAGGCATCTGGAGAATCGTCATCAAGAAAGGAGGTGATTTGTTCTGGTGCCGGCGGCAGGCCGGTGAGGTCGAGGCACACGCGGCGAATCAACGCCCGGCGATCCGCCGCCGGGGCCGGCGACAACTCATGGACAGTCAGCTTGCGGGCGATAAAGTGATCGATTGCATTGACTGCCCAGCCGCCGCCTTCCGTTGGCATTGCCGCTTGGCGCACCGGCTGGAACGCCCACCAATCGCGGTCTGCCTGGGTGAACTCCGCCGCAAAAACAGGGCCACCCAGCAACACCCACAAAATGGCCAAGCGCTGAATCATCCCCGCGAAAATACCACCCTTATTCGTGAAAAACCATCCCCCGCTTGGCCAAGCGCTTGTCTTGGGGTTGCACGACGGGATGTTGGTGAATAGGCTTCACCCATTCACTCCGTTTGACATGAACACTTCCTCCACTTCACGAACACCCCGACGGCAGTTTATCAAGTCCTCGAGCGCCTCAATCAGCGCCCTGGCCACTGTTCACCTGACCAGCGGTCTGCGGGCCGCCAGCCCCAATGACAAGGTGTCGCTGGGCATCATCGGCCCGGGCGGCATGGGGCGCAATCACATTGGGAATCTCAATAAGCGCAAGGACGTCGAGATCGCGTTTGTCTGCGATCCCGATTCCAACCATCAGGTCAACGCCGCGAAGTTGGTCGAGTCCGGTACTGGCATCAAACCGAAGCAGGTGGGCGACCTCCGGGAAATACTGGAGGTTAAAAGTGTGGACGCCGTTTTCATAGCCACGCCGGATCACTGGCACGCACCGGCCGCCATCCTCGCCGCAGAGGCCGGCAAACATGTCTACGTGGAGAAGCCGTGCTCGCACAACGTCCGCGAGGGGCGGCTGATGATCGAGGCGGCGAGGCGTAACAAGCGTGTCATGCAGGTGGGCACCCAGTCGCGCAGCACCAAGCATGTGATGAAGGCCATGGATCTGTTGCACAATGGAGCGATCGGCCGTGTGCTGGTGTCCAAGGCATGGAATAGCCAGAAGCGCTCGTCGATTGGTAAGGCCAAGCCCAGCGCACCGCCGGCTCATCTTGACTTTGAGACGTGGCTTGGCCCGGCGCCTAAGGTGCCGTACCAGCCGAACATGCTGCATGGTATCTGGCGCTGGTGGCACGCGTTTGGCACCGGCGACATGGGCAACGACGGCGTGCACGATCTCGACATCGCCCGCTGGGGCCTCGGTGTCACGACACACCCGAGCCGTATAGCTGCACTGGGCGGAAAATATTTCTTCGATGACGACCAGCAGTTTCCCGACACACAGAATGTCCTTTTCGAGTACGCGCCGAGCGCCGAGGACGGCCGGCAGCGACAACTCATTTTCGAGCAGCGCATCTGGGCGCCTTACTTTGAGCAGGGTTACGAGAACGGCAATGCGTTTTATGGGACAAACGGGTTCATGCTACTAGGCAAGCACGGCGGCTGGAAACTGATCGGCGCCCGTAACAAGTTGCGCGAGCAGATGAGCGGCTCCCCGGATCTGCGGGCGCATCACGACGATTTTTTCCGTTGCATCCGTGAAGGCGGCACGCCAAACGCCGACATTGAGATTGGCCACCTCTCGTCGTCACTGTGCCATCTTGGCAACATAGCCACGCGCATTGGCCGCGTGCTGGAGTTTGATCCCAAGCACGAGCAAATCGTAGGCGACGGTGAGGCCAACGCAATGCTCTCGCGCGACTACCGCAAGCACTGGGGACGGCCAGGCGGGGCTTAAGCATGGTTTGCGGTTGATTCAACCAGCGTTCTCTGGCAAGGAGTGTCCCCCATGAAACGAGTTTTGTCCGTATCCCTGACAACCATCTTGGCATCTCTTGGTTTGGTTTGCACGCAGGCCGAGCCGGTGCTGAAGGCGCACTTTGCCGGCATCGATAACCTGACCAAGCGCGACGACGCCAAGACACTTCGTGCGGTTTGGCAGCTTGAGCAAAGCCAGGCGTTCCGCAACGAGGCGCTCGACAAGTTGGCCAATCGGCTGGGCGCCAGCAACGCCGAGCGCGTGGCGACCCTGCGCAAGCTGCTGCCCGACCTCGGGCGTGGCGAGTTGTTTCTGGGTGTCTTCCGGGCTGATGATCGCCCGGAAGTCGCGCTCATCACGGCAACGGACGAGAAACGAGGCAAGTTGTGGACGCAGAGCCTCCGGCGCCTGGCCAAGCAGCGGGGCGGCGAGCCGCTCGAGCAGACCGTGGCCGGCTACAACGGCTGGCGCGTCGATTTCGATAATGACCATACCCTGGGCTTTGGCTATGCCGACGGCTGGCTGCTGGTCGGCTCCGGGCAGCAGACATTAGGCTATCTAAAAAAAGCAGCCGAGCGGATCGCCGACACTGGACGCCCCTACCCAGCGGACAAGGAGAACGACCTCAGCATCACTCTGGACGCCGAGATTCTGCCGGACATGGTTCGTGACAGCTTACCTGGTGAGCCAAACCTGATCCAACTGACTTCGCACCTAAAAAAAGATAATTTTTACAGCAAGGTCATTTTAGACTTCGCGAAGCCACTGCCAGCCAGCTTGCCGGACTGGGAAATCCCGACACGCACCATCACCGAGCCGCTGGCCAGCTTTACTGCCGCGCGCGGCGTAGGCCTGTCCACTGCCAAACCAGTCCTTGAACTGCTGGGGCTCGACCCGGTCAACGATCAGTTCTTCGCTTGGTCGCAGGCACGCACCAAGTTCCAGTCGTTTTTCTCAGTGAAGGTCGATGAGCCGAAGGGGGCGATCGCCGGCTTGGCCAAGCGCGTCGGCGACTTCAAGAAACCGGGTGGCCGCGGCGAGAAATTCATCGGCCAGATCGGACACGAGTCAAAAAAGTCGGAGCTCGTCTGGCGTAATGTGCCGTTATTCGCGCCGTACGTCACCATCGGCAACTCGAACGACAAGGGCTACATCGTCGGCGGTGTTTTCCCACCGGATCCCATCAAGAAACCGATCCCGAAGGAGATGCTTGACGAGTTCGTCGGCAAGGAAAATCTGGTTTATTATAACTGGGAGATCACTGGCCAACGGCTGGAGAAATGGAGCCTGCTGATCCAGTTCGCCGCCATCCTCTCCGACCGGCGAGAGCAGCTCATCAACAAAACCAAGGGCGTCGCATTCATCACCTCGCTGTACCCGAAACTCGGCAACACCATCACCGACGCAGCCATCGACGGTAACCGGATCACAATCACCCGCAAGTCGCACCTAGGCCTCTCGGCGCTGGAAATCGCTCTGCTGACTCGGTGGATCGACAACCCGCGCTTTCCCACACCGACGCTCGAGTGGCCGCCCGCGCCGAAGATAAAACGAACGGCCAAGCCAAAGCTGCCCAAGAAGTCTGCGGACAAAAAGTAACGGACGAACCGATGCTGCGACTCGGCGTCAACATCGACCATGTGGCCACGCTGCGGCAGGCCCGTTATCGAGGCTTCGACCGCGGTGAACCATGCCCCGTTGATGCCGTCAGACAAGCCGAGGACGCCGGCGCTCATGGCATCACGGCGCATTTGCGTGAGGATCGGCGGCACATTCTCGACCGCGACATCTGGGCCATTCGCGACACGGTGCAGACGCGCCTCAACTTCGAGATGGCCAACACGCCGGAGATGATCGACATTGCCACGCGCCTTAAGCCGGAGGCCGTCTGCCTTGTGCCGGAGAACCGCGCCGAAGTCACCACCGAGGGCGGGCTCGACGTCGTCGGCCAAGTCGATGCCATCACCGAGGGCGCCGCCACGCTTGGCCAAGCCGGCGTCGAGGTGAGTCTGTTCATCGATCCCGACGCCCAGCAGATCGAGGCCACCGCTAGGACAGGCAGCCCGTTCATTGAGTTGCACACCGGCGCCTACGCCGAAGCTTACGGCGACGAAGCCAGACAAGCCGCCGAACTCGAGCGCCTGGCCAGGGCCGCCGAGCAGGCCAAGTCGCTTGGGCTCAGCGTCAACGCCGGCCACGGCCTGAACTACGAAAACACTCGTGGTATTTTCCTCGTGCCGCACCTCAACGAGTTGAACATTGGGCACAGCATCGTCAGCCGGGCGATTACTGTTGGCCTTGGCCAGGCCGTTCGTGAAATGCTCGAGCTGATGGAAGGCTACAAAGCAGGATGATCCTCGGCACCGGCATCGACATCATCGAGGTCGAGCGCATCCGCACCTCATATGAAAAATTTGGTAAGCGATTTACCAGCCGCATCCTTCTCGCCGGCGAGATTGAGTACTGCCTGCGGCACAAGGATCCGGCGCCGTTTTTGGCCGCGCGGTTCGCCGCCAAGGAGGCGGTCTCCAAGGCGTTCGGCACTGGCATCTGCGCCAAGCTCGGCTGGCACGATATCGAGGTGGCCAAGCACGACTCTGGTGAACCTTACGTGGTTCTGCATGGGAAGGGACTCGATTTGCTCGAGGAACGTGGCGGCGACCTCGTGCACCTCAGCATCAGCCATACGGCACAGCATGCGACCGCAATGGCAATCCTCGAAAAAAAACCTTAGGTGTGACGCCCATTCAATTCTTCGAATGGCCCCGAATAAAACAATTTGTCCATCACCTGAATGTGCCCATGCGTGTTTGAAAAATGCCAAAACAAGGCAGGTTGACCATGCAAAGAGTTTGCCAAATCGGCTTTCGCGGATAGTCTTCCTCGGTCGACGTGGGACGGGGTGAATTTGTTGCCTGCCAGCCGCGTCCGCCTGCCTGTTCGAGTGGAGAAACCTCAGCCCAACTATTTGCGGGACGGCGTATTTATTGTCGTCATGTTGCTGGCCGTGCTGTTGTTCGAGATTTTTTCCGGCAACAGCGTGGGGGTTCACTCCTACAATATCCCAAAGGAAAAACCGGCCCAGGCTGCCGCTCCGGCCGCCGGCACCGCCGCAACGTCCAAGCCGGATCCCAGCACGCTGATCCAGTTTGCCAAGCCGCAGGACTGGACGAACGTCACAGACG